>CAYTDR010000266.1:0-8968 GCA_964436185.1 uncultured Candidatus Obscuribacterales bacterium
ACCGTAGACGACCTGATCAAAGGTCTTGATACTTTCCGAGATGGTATTCCAAAACCTGTACGAGAAGCGCTCAATCGCCGGCTGATAGAACTGGAAACTTTCTACAATCGCAACAAAATTGCCGAGATCAGATTGATTCGTCAAGGTGATCGAAGTGACCGTCAAAATCAACTCTTACGCGATTACGGACGTTTGGCGGATGGCCTTGACCGAGATCTGGAGAAGTACAATGCGAAGCTGAAAGATGCCCTGGGCATCAAGGACGTAGATGTTCGGCTGACAGCCAGATCGCATGAATCTGGCGGATCATACTCCATAGGCAACGGAATTTTTCGTTTGCGTGCGCAAGAGGTCTTTGGTGAAAACCTCAACCCCGTGCCTATCAGGACAACCAGACATGAGATGACGCACTACGACCAGGACATGCTCGTTCTCAGATATTACATGGGCAAGCATATACCTGCAGACGAGCGAGGAAAGCCGCTATCCCAGGACCGTATTGACCGCATCATCGACAAATACATGGATGGGCTCAAGGTAGATGAATCGGACGTCGATAGAAAATTCCTCGAGAAATCTATCCGACGACTGCAAACCGCAACGGGCGACGAGCCGCTAAAAGGCAAAGAAGAAACGCGAGCGTTGGCTGTCAGAGACAGTCTCAGAGACATGAACAACGGCGATGTGGCGTCCGCACAACGTCCGCTTGCCAAGTTAGCCAGAGAAGTCCAAGACTCAAGAAACTATTTGCGTGAGCATGGAGCCGAGCAATTCGGACGCAAAAATCTCCGTTCTGATAGCGATTGGCAGAAGCTATTCGGAGAACCGCTTCCCGACGAAATCCAAAAAATCAAGGAACGTGGCGTCAATGAAACGGATATCGTCACCCTCGACAAGTTCATGGAACAGCGGCTGCTGTCGATTGGCGACTCGTATATGGAGCCCTACAATGGTCAGCATCACGAAAAAGAAGCAAGCACCGTAGGAGACAAGACCTACAAGGATGCCACGGAAGCACTCGACCGCGACGGCCGAAAATACTCACCCGATTTGACGAGGCGTCATTTCGCCGAGACCAACTTGCGTCCTTTCAATTTAGACCTGATCAAGGATCACCCAGAGGCGCTCCGCAAGAGCATTATCGCCGAGTTGAGAAGCAGCGAGCCGAGCGTCTTAAGAATCGTGGAGTTTCTTGCCGCGAATAGCCCCAGTGGAAAACGCAATCTGGAATATGTATTCGGGGACGATCCACCGAAGGCTGTTAAAGATATCATCGATAACTCGAAGAAATATATTGACGACAACTCGTTCGACAGAAGGGTCGCCGAGGCATTCGTTAACGCATACGACAAAGAAAACGGCGGCATTGGCAGCGATGTAATCTTCGAAAGTATCAAGGTTCCGGATGCGAATAAGGAAGCTTTGAGAGAGCTGTTCGATCCTGCGGGCAAGATGACGCTCGAGGACGTCCTCCGGAAGCTCGATCCCACAGCAGCTCAGAAACTTCTTGACGCCATCAAAGACAACAAGCTTACTAAAGATCAAGCAAGAGTCCTGGCTGAAATGGTGCAACCAGAAGCAGCCAACAACAGGACAAATCTGCAACTGCGACTAGCAAATATTGACCCCATTGCTCTAGATAGGATGGCTAAGTTGGTAGCAGAGGGTCGCGTCACCATGGACAATGCGGGAGCATTCCATGACATGGTGGCACCCAGAGATAGTACTACATTTGGTGAGCACGTCAAAAACCTCCCCCTTGATGCGTTGAGGAATCTTGCCGATTTAGCCAACGAAACACGAGCCAGAGTTGCAGACATTGAACGCGGACCGGCGTTCCGGGCTGGCGAGCAGGGCGGACTTCGCGGCGAGCGCTGGATGTTTAACGGACTGCGCGAAGTGATTGAGTCACAAAGAGTCGCCGGTGGTCAGACGCTCGGCGAGCAGGGTTGGCGACTGATGCCGGCAGGTAACAAGTCAGCTGCCGACGGTGCTGGAATGGATTTCATCCTGGTCAACGTCAATACCGGCAAATGGCTGCCTCTCGACATTACGCAGAAGTCAAAAGATAAGCACTTCTACCAACGATACAGCCTCCACGAGTTCTTCGTGGTTAGCACGAGAGACCACCCAGGTCAATCACAAGGCCAAATAGTTAAAGGACAGGAAGCCGCTCTGGGCGAGTGGTTGAATACGTACCTGGAGCGCCACGGCGAAGAGGCCATGGACCTCTCGCAGATGCGTCCACCGTGCATGGAGGATGTTAGAGATCCCAATGAGCGAATGCGTCACGTCGACGACTTTGCCGATAACGTTAGAAAAGAAAGGAAGCGTCTGGAAGAATTGCGAACGGCAGAAAGAGACCCTTACGCTATTGAGGAACTCAACAAACGAATTGAAGGATTGAATCAAGTCGAAGGCACGAATGTACGCAACGCAAAGCGGCATCTAAATTTGGAGATCGAACTCAGAAGCAAAGTCACGGGTCTGCTCAGAGAGTACATTATCCGAAACAGCACACACTTCAGAAGCAATGCCACCGCCCCGGCCGGCCCAGTCGCTAATCGCTCCGGTCAGGAAGGCAGCGACATGCTTGTCACCGAGGGAGCAACGAAAGATGTTAAAGGCGTCATCTATGAACGAGATGCCAACGGCCAACTTCTAGATGAGAGAGGCAGAGTGGTCAATAGCGCAGCCAATGCAAAAGACTCGAGAACTCTCAGCTTGGGCTCCAGTTACGACATTCTGCAGGAAGTAATCAAGAATTTGCCGGACGACATTCGCGCCGACGTGGAAGCGACTCTCGGTAAACTAAACATGGGTAAAGATGGAAAACCACTGACCGCCGCCGAGCAGATTCTGCTCGATCAAATGTTGGAGACATTGAGGGACGGACTGGCCGATTCATCCCGACCCGAGGCGAGCTGGCCCGAACTCGTAGGAGCCAGAGGTTCAAAACAGGCAGCGGTTGACCGTGCAGCCTTCCGTTCCGAACGTCCTGAACCTGTCCTTGATCAGGCAAGAGCGGAATCCTTCCTCGATAAAGCGGGCAAGGAAATGTACGAGAAACGGTACAAAATCGACACCAAAGACAAAGTCGACCCTCTCAAGGCTGGTAACGAGCTCTCGCTTGCAGACCTGATCAAGCGCTACCGCGATGCGAAGGAAAACAGAAACGTCGACGATAAAGCCTATAAGGATGCAAGAGGACATCTGCAACGAGCCTTGGACTTGTGCCCGAATCTCAGAACCGCGGCCATCGAGAGTATAAAAGCTTCGTTCGATCCTAAACTGGCCGCCGATCTCGAAGCGGCGATGAAGAAAACGACATTCTCTCTGGATGACTCTCTTAAACCAGGTGAGACAAAAATAATCTACAGAGACGCGGGAAACAACGTCTTCGAGCCAGGACCGATCGACGCCAAAGGTAACTTCACAAGAAAGGGCGGGGCAGCTGTTCCTCTGAAAGATGTGCAGATAGAGATTCGCGTCAGCGAGTCAGTCGATTCGAGAACCTTCACTCACGATGCTCTGATCGCCCATCACCAGGCGCTGCTAGATCTGACTAGAGCACATCGAATGCGCGTCAATACAGCCAAGCAGATAGACGTCAACGAGATGCAAACGCGCGACTTAGCTGCGCACGACGACTTCCGAGAAACAGTCCGGCTCGCTGACAAGGAGAGAATGCGGCCATTCATGGATGCTGTCCGGCAATCATGGGCAGAAGCTTGCGAGTTTCATGGCATCAAGGCCGACTTCCCAACAAAATACGATCCCGCGCTCGCCAAGGTGATGAATGACGCGATGGATCTTGCAGAAGGCAAGCTCGGTGGAGTGGACAAAGCCACCCTGGAGCTTTACAAAGAGCTGCATTGGCGATATGGCGCGGAAAGCAAATTGGCTTCCGGCTCCGAAACGCCAATATCGAACTCATTCCATGAGCTTTTCGAATCCAACCGTGCTCGCGGTTCAGCACCGGACGGCATGTGGACACCTCCACGCGCGCTCGATAAAGGCGAAGTGGAAAAGTTACAAGCATTGCTCAAGAAGCTGGGCGTCTCAGAACTCGCCGATCCTAAACTGCAAAAACAGTTTATGGATAAGATGCTTGCTGAGACACGGCAATGGCGCGAAAATCTCAAACCGTTAGCGGAGCGTGCCTATAAGCTTCAAGTAGAGATTCTGGGCGCTGAGGCGACAGCCCGAACACTGGCACAGATGGAAGCGCATCGAAGACTTGGTGACGCTGGTACGCCGGACAAGATCAAAGCTCTGGCCGAGAAGCTCATGTCAGGTGCCGAAAAGCCGACAAA
The DNA here is from genome assembly GCA_964436185.1 of uncultured Candidatus Obscuribacterales bacterium. Classification (GTDB taxonomy): domain Bacteria; phylum Cyanobacteriota; class Vampirovibrionia; order Obscuribacterales; family Obscuribacteraceae; genus CAYTDR01. Next base: position 4,317 of record CAYTDR010000266.1, read on the forward strand.
GGATTCTTCTCTCGAGCTGGCTCTCAAAGATGTCGCACGCGTACGAAAAGAATGGATGGCAGTGGACAGCCAGCTCGGCGAAGTGACCACGCAAAGAATGATGCGATTGGAAACCTGCATCAATGAATTCTTGCGTTCCAATAACATGCCTGAGGTCAGGCTCGGAATGAGAGCAGGCGCAAATGCGTCTTACAGAATCGGAGAGGGAACGATATCGGTGAGCTTGGTCGATATGCTCACCAGATCCGGTGGCGTCGATTTATTGTCGGACATATTCCACGAAGTCGTTCATAGCAATCAGGACGCGCTCGTTATGCGGCGGATCGCCGACAAACTCGGAATGAACGAGATTAAAAATGCAGAAGACTTCAAGAAATTCAGCGAAGCGTACCAGGAAGCCACCGGCAAAAAGCTTGCCCCAATCGACTTCAGCAATGAATACAGGGATAGCTCTTTCGTCGAGAGAGTTCTGAAAGCACGGGACGGCAAGAAGCTCGACAAGACTCAATCTGACAAAGCTGACGCGCTTGCCATCGCCTTCAAGGAAAACTTCCCTATAGGCCAACAGATCGATGCCCTCGCCGACAGCTACCGCGTCGCTCAACGTGAGCAGGCGAAACTTGCCGGACCGGATTCAAACCGTGTAGCAGAGAGCCTCGTAGCTCGCCTGACTGGACCGGGTAGCGAAGCGTTGGCTGTGCATCTCTTCGGCACCAAGGATCGCGCAAAATGGCCGGAGCCCGTTAGAGAGCTAGTGGAAGGTTGGGAGAAAGCGAAAAAGGACGCGCGTGGCCAGGCAGAAACTTGGAACGAAGCGCAAGCACGCGAAACCCTTCGCCAGCACCTGGACTCAAGAACCGGCGAAATCAATACCGAAGCAGAGAAGCTCTACAAGCGGTATCGCAGTCCACTGCACGAGCAAGAAGCACACCTCCTGGCAGAAGCGATCGAGAACGGCACGGTAAGAGACCTCTTGCAGGCATTGACATTCGACGACAATCTGGAACGCGCGGAAAGAATGAGACAGTGGCGAGACATTCCCAAAGCGAAAGCAGACGACATACGGCAGCGTGCAACAGACGCCAATGTGCTCCTCACCGGGAATAAATCGGCAAAAGCGTTCTTAGACAAAATTACCGCAGAGATCGTCAAATGGCGCGACAACCTTTCCATCGAGTGGGAGGCAGGCGCACAGCAAAGGGCTCGCGTAGCGGAGTCTTATGACAAGGCATTCGCTCTGGCAAGGAAGCACGCTGAAACGACCGCCAAGAAAGGCGAAAACGTCGACGTTCTAGCCAGACAGTATGTAGAAAAGCCACCGGCAGAACTGCTCGCCAACCGAGCTTTCGATGCAGCCCGCAATGAGTATCTGACCAGAACAGACACCTATTACCGTGAGTTTGGCGGTCTGCATGAAGTCTTGGCTCAGAGGCAGAAACAGCTAGAGAAAGCAGTTACACAATTCGCCAGGGAAAACGGACTGCCGGAGCTGAAGATCGAGTTCCGTGAATTTCTGGACAGCGCCAGTGCCGGTTACGACCGTGGCTCCGGCGTTATCCGAATCAGCCATGCCGACCTTCTTTCCCGCGGCAACGCCTACGATCTCATCGCTAACCTGAGCAAACAGTTTGTTCATGCTCATCAGGATGCTCACATAATTCGCGGCATCATCGAAACTGACGGCAATAGACCGGAGCCAGGGAAACGTCCCACCGGCGATCAAATGGAAAAGATCAAGCAACAGTACAAAGAGAAAACCGGATCGGAACTTGATGGAAGAATGCTCGAGCAAGTTCTCGTTCTTCGAGAAAAGGAAAAGCCGTTTACTGACGCCGATAGGAAGAGAGCAAATGAGCTAGCTGCCTCGTTCAAGGCCAGTCGTGAAGCGGCGATGAAATATGAGCGGTTGGGCAAAAATTATAGAGCCGTTGAGGGAGAGCTGGACACGCTTCGATCGAATACCGAAGGAGCAGCGACTGATCTGGTTCGCAGATTAGTCGAGCCAGGCAACGAAGCGCTCATGGAGCATCTCTTCGGCGTCAAGAAGATCAGCGAACTACCTGCAGAGCATCCGGTGCGCAAGGCTGTTGAAGAGCTAACCGCCAAGTACGAGAAGGCTGCGGTGGGCGGACTGAAACCCGGCCTGGAAGTGGAAGGCAAGTGGTCAGAGAAAGCAGCCCGAGAAACTCTAGCGAAGATTCTGGACACGAGGGCCAATGAGCTGGCAAAAAGTCATGCCGAAACTTATCTCGAATATATGCAAGCCAGCCACGCTCAGGAAGCGTCAGTGATTGGAGACGATATACATAATCAGTCTACGGAACGTTCCGCTGAGCTGGAAGAAGTCAGAGCAGGAGATGGCGAAAGGAAGGAGGTCAAGGAAGCAGAAGCTCGCCTGGAGCGTTCTCGATACGAAAAGATGTTCCTCGAGAAAGTCAAGGAACGATTCTACTCGGGCTCGGACCAGGTAATGCCGACCGGCAAGTTCGATGCGGCACTCAAGGCGAAGATGGAGTCCATGCTTACCTTATTGAAGGCGGGCGGCGATGTTCCCAACAAGGAAGAGCTGCTCCGCTACGGACAGGAATTGCTCGATCAATATGACGGCGGTGGCGAGAAGGAAAAACAGGCCGTAGAACGAGTTGGAGAGTTGATGGCAGATGCCAAACCAAGCGGCAATCGTGGCAATCGCACTCTCGATCTGCCTTACGATCCGTTCCCGTCCAAGGCTGATTTGAGAAAAATAGCTGAAGGCAGCCAGGGTACGGAAGCCACCGAGACTGGTGTCAAGCTACGTAGGCGCGGCATCGTTAGAGAGTGGTCGCAAGAAAGACCTCCGACACGAGAAGAAGTACTCGAAGTAATTCAGGAAAGAATTGACGAGTTCAAAAAGCGTCATGAAGATATGAAGAAGAGAGGAACAGAGATTCCCAAAGAAGAACTCAAGCTGGTCGAATTCCTGGAGAAGGCCAAGGTCGATCTGGTGCCCAGCAAGTGGGCAGCCGCGAAGGGATATATGGAAGCCGGCTTCCGAGGTGGAAGGGCAGTTGCTGGTACCGCCATTGGTGTCGCGATTATCGTATCAGCAGTTCTTAGCTGGTACATCGCTGCCAACGAAGGTGGTCGTGTTCCACCGGAACTCAGCTCTCTCTCTCTGCCTACCGTTTAGCGCCTTTGCCGTATCCCAGGCGGTTCTACACTTCGGTTCAGTATATTGTTGCAGCGCAACGCTAGCAGAGCAGATTGCTACTCGAGGCATATTTGTGCTTCCCAATTCCGATTAACAGCTTGATTTTAGCTGGCATGCCTGTTCCGGTCACTGGGGAAGCTACGAATGAAACTGGGAGCTCTTAACAGCTCTTAACGAACTCACGTGGAATGTTTCGATACATCCACAAACTCACCAAAGATGGAAATCGATTCCGACAAATTGGCAGGAACATTCATCTCGCACAACGTGAGATACTCTCGCGCCACGTCAAACAGTTTGTCTTCGCTCAAAGTCTCGAAAACCGACGCCGATTGAAGCGCTACTACCAGTCTCGAAGACGGGCAAACCTCATTGTTTTCGTTGCTTCGCGCGAGGATGACGCAATACTGATAATTGTGTGTGAATACTCGCACCAACCGCATCTTGACCGGCTCAGCATTGTCTACATCCAGAATCGTGATCAGGTAGTTGTCACCGGACTTCGCCCGGGTGAGAACTTGCAATTCCCCTGTGCCTATCGGCATTTCCTCGATTCTAAAGTTACCGCTCTCCAGACAAAGTGTCGCCAGATCCGCTGTGCGATGATTGTCCGTGCCCCAGTCTTCCGCCGCGCCGAAAAGGGCAGTCAAACGCTCATTCAAGTCATCAGACTTGTTGCTAAACAGCAATGATGAAAAATCGGCTTCGACCTCGACAAACTCGAGCTTCTCCGCACTGACAAAATTAGCAATCAGCGAATTGTTCGAGTATCCGTATTCTCCAGTCCAGTATGGTGTCGGACGTAGTACCAATCGCTTCGACTCCGGATCGAATCTCTCTACCTGAAAGTCAATTTGAAATCCGACAAGTGGATGAACCACTCGCACTCTGAATGAGTCGTTCCAGCGCCATCGTCTGGAAAGCATGAGCTCTTGTCCCTTGGTTAAATTAGAAAACGGCATAGATGTTCTCACTCTCATTATTTGCCTGGAGGAAACTCAAACGAAAAAGCGGCGTTGCCGACCGGAACTCGAAATTCCGCTTTAGGCACTTTGTTGGTATCGAAATAGAATGCACCCGAGATGCTCTGTCCATCAGGTACACTGGAAGGACCAAGTTTGGATTTTTGAATTGAGCTTGCGTTGCGCCGAGAGCTATCGGTCACATCCGCTGCTCGTTGAAGAGCGCGTGCTTGAGCGGCATAGTTTGGCACCTGTTGATTCATGATGGTCATGTTGCCACTGCGTGAGATGAACGGATAACCGCCACCTCCCCAACCGCCGCCACCACCCCAGTAACCACCGCCGCCCCAGGGTCCACCACCGCCCCAATACGGTCCACCTCCGCCGCCTCCGATGTACGTCGAGGTTAGAGTTGTGGTGGCGTTCTCTCCCCAGAACCGTATCCACGATGCCTTCCTTTCCCCTTTCTTCGCTACGGTAGCAGCGAGTTTGTCAGGATC
>CAYTDR010000267.1:0-8941 GCA_964436185.1 uncultured Candidatus Obscuribacterales bacterium
CTTCCCCTCCTCTCAGTAGGAGCTTGCGGTGTTGTAAGTGTCGCCAGCCACATTCTGGGTAAGCAAATTGCGCTCATGATTGATGAGTTCATGGCCGGTCGAGTTGATGCTGCGCGTGCCATCCATTACAAATATCTGCCGCTGTTCAAAGGACTTTTCGCCGCACCTAATCCGACCTGCGTGAAATATGCGCTTGCGCGTGCCGGCCTGTGCAAAGAGCACCTGCGACTGCCGCTGATTCCTCTCGATCGAGACGAGAAAAAAACATTGGACCACCTGCTCGATAGTCAGTCTATCGTTACGGGCGAGGTGTTCTGCGTTTAGCAGTAGGAGTTTTATCTTTTGGCAGAGCCAACAACAGAACAAGTGGATGGGCATGCAAAGCGGCGATCAGCTGCGACTGGAGCATTGCGCATAATTCCCCTGGGTGGTCTGGGAGAAATCGGAAAGAACACTATGCTCATCTGCTATGAAGATGACATGATGCTGGTTGACGCAGGGCTTGCATTCCCCACCGAAGACATGCTGGGGGTAGACTTGGTGCTGCCGGACCTTCAGTATCTGATTGAAAATCAATCTCGTATCAGAGGTCTTGCTATTACCCACGGTCATGAGGACCATATTGGTGGCATACCGTTCATGCTGCGGGACCTGTCAATTCCAGTCATTTACGGGCCGGCTCTAGCTCTTGGTCTTTTAGAAGGTAAATTCAGAGAGAGCGGTCTGCAAGATCGGACTGAACTGCGAAGGGTGAAACCGAGACAGACAGTCAAGATTGGTTGTTTCGAGGTGCAGTTCATCCGCTGCACACATTCGATCGCAGACTCATACAGTCTAATCATCAAGACACCTGTGGGGACACTGGTTCACACTGGCGACTTTAAGTTCGACTATACCCCTGTCGATGGAGAGCTTTTCGACTTCGCTGCTCTTGTGACAGCAGCCGAGGACGGCATCCTCTTGCTTATGAGCGACAGCACCAATACGGAGCGCGCCGGCTTCACTCCGTCAGAGAAGACTGTCTGGATCAAGCTCAACGAAGTGTTCGCCAATGCTCGTCAGAGAATAATTGTCACTACGTTCGCGAGCAATGTGCATCGCGTTCGCCAGGTTCTGCAAGCAGCAATGTGGTACAACCGAAAGGTGGCAATTCTCGGCCGGTCGATGCTCAACTTCGCGAACATCGCCAGAGATCTCGGTTACATGAAGTATTCGGACGACTTGATTGTTCCAGTCGAGCAGATAAAGGATCTCCCTCACGATCGGGTCGTTATTCTCACCACAGGCAGCCAGGGTGAACCGATGTCAGCCCTGACAAGAATAGCTAACGATGAGCATAAGCGAATCAAAATACTGCCTGGCGACACAGTGGTAATTTCGGCCACTCCTATTCCTGGCAATGAACGCCTTGTGGCAAACACGATCAACTCGCTCTTTCTCCGTGGCGCCAATGTAGTGTATGGATCGGACTCAGGCGTCCATGTTTCCGGACATGCCTGTCGGGAAGAGCAAAAGCTTATGCTCAGCATGTGCAAACCTAAGTTCTTTATGCCGATTCATGGCGAATACAGAATGTTGGTTCGGCACGCTGCACTTGCCATCGAATGCGGTGTCGAGCCAGAAAATACTTTTGTCATGGGGAACGGCGATGTGCTAGAGCTGACGAAAGATCACGGCAAGCTGGTGGATCCAGTTCCAGCCGGAGAGATCCTCATAGACTCCAATCGAGAATGGCGTCTGGACGAGAAAGTCATTGTTGAACGAAAGCATTTGGCCGAAGATGGACTTGTAACAGTCGTACTATCCATCAATGACAAGGGTGAAATAGCTGCTGGACCCGACATCTCCATCCGCGGTGTCATCTTGCCACGAGGCGTGCCAGCCGGAGAGTTCGTTCTGCAAGTAGAGAATCATGTGAGAGCCACCTTCACGTCGAACGCGTACGATATCCAGGGAACCCCCAAAGAGCTGGCGGCTTCATTGAAAAAATCATTGGATGAATATTTCGATCAGCAGATGAAGACACAGCCGCTGGTTCAGGTACAGATTAACCAGCTGAACGTCGAATCGGCACCCGAGGCTTTGCATAAATCAAAAGATGCGAAAACGGATTTCCGTCCATAGCGAGTCGAGATTCTTTTTCTTGCACTTCGGACGACTCGTCGATTTTAAGAGTCTGATTTCTCGCGGGTGACATCGAAAGACGATTGCCGATTACTCTCTCGACGGGACGCCTTTTGTATGGACGGAGTCCACGCACACGTGGATGGCAGAAGACTCACCAAATTTCTTCCTGGCCAAACGCAGGTCGGTTGTAAGATTGAGGCGGGCGAGTGGAGAGGAAAATCGCCTTTGCATGGTCGGAGTCAACGCACAGGTAGATGGCAGAAGACTCACCGATTTTCTTCCACGCCAACGGGCAGCTCGGCCGTAATGGAGAGTGGGGAGGAAAGGAAACTCTACTGATTTATTATGGAATAGAGGCATTACGTAGATGGAAGAAGACTCACCAAATTTCTTCCTCGCCAACGCAGCTCGGCCGGAAGGTCGAAACGATTGAGCTGGAGAGAAAAGTTCATCCAACTCCATCAACACGACGCGCCGCCCTGAGAACTACATTTTGGATTCGGCGATATCACCGGCATAGGGGAGTTTGAACATCTCACGATTGAGAGCTTTGATCATCATTCCGATGCTTCCTGCCATGTAAGCAACTACGATCGTCAATCCCAGAAGCAATGATAGGAACCAGAACAGTCCGCCTAATAAAGGGATGTTCGAGAACATATTCACGAATGAATTGACAAAGCAGAAGGCTACGAATGCCGTAAAGAAGATAAGTCCCTGAATAGCGTGAAACCGCAGATACTTATTTTCCTTCGGTTCAGTAAACAGCCAGAGGGCGCAGAAGATTAGGTTCAACGGCGGCAGAGGCGCATAGCACAGGAGACCTGCCAGGTTGTAGTCAACCTGCAAAACGTCCGTCTTGCCTGGGAGGTTGTGCTTCATTTTGTCTGGTACTTTGTTCTCTCTCTCAACCATCTCTTTTCTCTGCATCTCCTTACAATCTCCATAACGTAGAAAGTAGCACAAGTTGAATTACCGAGGACAGGAGAACATTAGGCAGGACAATATTTTCTGCACCGAGTCAGACGCTCTCACTGATTTTAGTCGACAATTCGCATGCTTTCAGTTTCAATGAAACTAAGTTTGGTTTCATCCATGGTATTACTTTTGAACGATGTAATTATGCATCGATCGATATATACAGCTTTTGTGCATTGTTAAATGTGTCCAATAATCAATGCCGAACCGCTTCCGCACGCGAGATCCGCGTAGAAAAAAAACTTCCCTCTGAAACTAGCTCAGAGGGAAGAATTCTTTGTGGTGGATTAGGTAAGGAGGAAACACCGCAACTGGCGGGAAAATCCGCCCGCGCCGTTTCGACCTTAACATCATAGCAGTGCTGACATCTTGTGGCTGTTAAAAAACTTGAAGTGCAGCAGGACGAAACTGCGTAAGTTCGTCAACTAAAAATGCCTTAATGCCTTAACTGCCCTTGGGTCCATACAGATGTACGAGATTCGAGACCACTGAGAAAGTCAAGTGCACTCAAATCTTCAGTAGCGTCTTTTTTGCCTGGCGGTTTGTATTCCTGCGCAGTAATTTTGATATTGCTTGGACAGAAAAGATATACCAGCTCATTCAGTTTATGAAAGTCGCCGTCCAACGCTGCGGAGGCGCCAGCAACGAAATCCACCAATCGACCGGCATCAACCTTTTTCATATTCTGCAGAGAAATCGTTGTTGCAGAGCGAGATTGCAGACACTCGACTATATCGACTGCCTCCTCGAATGATACCGGCGAAAATACCGAAATCTGAGTACCGAGTCTATCTGGTGCTTGTCTTACTGGTGCCATCGGCATCATACGCCTGTCGTGTTGCAAAGGAAAAAGATCCACTACTGGTTGCGTGCTTGGTGCCCGTGTTGAGACGGGCTGGTGAGTCGAAACACTCTTCAGTTCATCAGTCATAGTCACCCCTACCATTAAACGACGTATGAGGTTGGCATATATACATCGCTCTGCCCAGCTATATTGAATTGATTGTGCCATTCTCGATGGTGCACGGCATGTTCCCATTCTAATTGTTTGATGCAATTCTGCAAGTAGCTGATTAGAGGGGGCTGATACTGAGTACAGTGTCAGAAATGGCTCGACTGTTGCGTTTTGAGTTTCTGTCAACCGGAAAACGATTTAGGAATTTAAGCTAGCGGCTCACGATGGACATTCATTTATCTGACCGATCAACATACTTGAGATACACTCGCAGAGTGCTAGATCTTCGGGGACTGTGATCTTCAGATTGTATCTGTGACTGGGAATTATCTTGACTTCATGACCATTCAGCTCCATTAAGGCTGCATCGTCAGTGACAGAAATCCCTTCCAACCTTGCTTTTTCGTGCGCGGCAAGAAGCCATTCAAGTTTTGCTGCCTGAGGTGTATGCACTGAATATAGTTCCGCGCGATCAAGCGTTTCTCTTATAATGCCATCTCTTGCCCGCTTGATTGTATCTGCGATAGGCAATCCTACCGTGCAAGCTTTGTCGATTTTGACCGATTCGATAGTCCGATCGATCATCTTGTGGTCTACAAATGGACGTGCAGCATCGTGCACGAGAACGAACTCGGGAGCGTCCGTACGTTCGGAGAGGTGCTTCAGACCAAGATAGACTGATTCCTGTCTTGTCTGACCGCCTGCCAGCAGGCTCAGTTTAAATAGATTGGAAGTCTTCATCCGGTCGTAGATTTCGCTCTCCAGGTCGCCAAGTATGGTGGCGTGAGCGACGACGACCACTGTGCCGATCAAAGGATGCTCCAGAAAGCGCGAGAGGCTCCACTGGTAGATCGGAATTCCGCCAAGCAGATTGCATTGTTTGGGGAGGGAACTTGAAAATCGTGACCCGAGACCGCCGGCTGCAATGACTCCGGCGACTCTGCATTCTTCAGAGCTGTCAGTCAACTTGGCTGTCCGTGGTGAGTTCAGTTGGTGCAATAACAGGCTCTTCGATGACCTGAGCAATCGCAGAGGACTTCCCAGCTCTTTTAGAGATGGCTGAAGGCTTGCTTGAAAGCTGTTGCTCTCCTGGAATTCCGATCGGTGGAACCAATGGATCCGGTGAAGCATCGAATGTGGTTACCGGTATCTCTGCCTCTTCGTCCAACTCTCTGGAAGCAATATCTTGTCGCTTCTGTTCCTCGTCCTTACTCAGCATCAGTCTGAGTGAGTTGCCGTCTTTCGACAATCTAAAATACTCTTGGAATTTCTTCGTGGTGGTGAGGATAGGAGATCTACCTTCGTCCTTCTTATTGACCAGTTCGCGTTCCATCAGCTCTTTGATGTGCTCGTATGCGCCGCCACCGCGCAATTTAATCACTTCAGACTGCGCCACCGGCTGCTTCAGAGCAATCGCAGAAAGTGTCCTGACCAACGCCGTCGGCATCTCGAGTGGGACAAATTCATCGATCAAGTTGGTATAGTCATCCTTTACCTGAATGATATATCCATCATCGTCAGCTACTTCCAAACCGCCATCACGTTGCTCGTAACTCTCGATCAGCTCGATTAGTATTCTTCTCACCAGATCGACATCACTCTCGACGATTCTTGCAATCGCTTGAGCGCGCAACGGTTTATCCGTAAGAAATAGTGTTGCCTCTACCTTTGCTTTTATATTTTCGCTGCTCATTAAGAAGACACCGTATCTGCTACCGAAGATTGACGACCCAAAGTCAAGAAAAGCGGTCCATAGAATTCACTTTGCTCAAGATCAATTTTACCGGCATTCGACAAGAATAATGATGCTAAAAACGTATCTACCCAATCATCGTGATGTGAGTCTAATTTTGATACCAGAACGAAGAGCTCGATCTGCTCGCCTGCCTTGAGAATTTGCGCCAGAATCTGCTCAACTCGTTCGATTGTCGATTCTATATCTTCATCATGGGCCAGATCGAGAAGGTCCTCGACTCCGTCCACGTCATGCTGCCCGGCCAGATCGATGCGTGATTTAGGCTTTCTGTCGGTCCTGGATCGTTCCTGTTTCTCGGCATCTTTGAGCGCTTGAATCAGCTCTTCAAGAGTAACCTGACGCCTCCGCACTTTCCGCCTCTGAGATTTGCGAACAATCGCTTTCTCCAGATCGGCAAAGGTAATCTGTCTCGGCTGGGCGGAGTCGATGCTGCCATCGCCATCCTCGAAGTCGAGAAAGTCGTCTGCGGGAGGATCGTCTTCGACAGAGAAGACGAGAAGGGCCTCTGCTTTCATGCGCAAGAGAACGCAGGCGTGAAATAGTATCTTTCCGCTCTGTCGCAGATTTTCCTTTGGTGTTGCCGCGATCAGCTTCAGAAACCTGTCTGTTACATCGATGATGTCGACCGCTTTTGGATCGATCTCTTTCATTCTTGCCATGCGCACCAGGATCTCAATACCATCCGATGGTGTCACATTGTCACCAGGGGTGAAATTGAAGACCTTGTCAGATGCCGATGGAAGATCGCCCGAGCTTGTTAAAGCGCTAGCAGTTATTTCATTAATACCTACCGACTCAGACCCGGAGCCGATCATCGTTCCTGCCGGTTCGATCGACTTCTCGGTTTCGCTTACGGCAACGAGCGGTGTCACTAATTCGCGTTCCGACGACGAGGCCGGAACTGCAAGTGGTGTCACGTCTCCTGTTGCTGCCTGGTTCCCGAAAAACGAGTCGTTCACTGCCTTCTACCTTCTCACGACCGATCGGTTATGCGCCGATTGCCTGTTGTGTGTGTGATTTCGACATCTCCGGAATCTTGACTTCGCGAATACCGACGACGCGAGAGTAGCCATCAGCTCGCAACGATACTCCAATTGCATGGTCGGAATTTTCGATCATCGGTCTTCTCAGGCTGACTACGACAAACTGAGCGGTGGAGGAATGACGTTTCACCATTCTTGCCAAACGTTCTGCATTGGCGCCATCCAACATCATGTCGACTTCGTCGAAGGCGTAGAAAGGTGCCGGCGCATATCGCTGGAATGCGAACACGAAAGAGAGTGCTGTAAGGGATTTTTCTCCACCGGAGAGCGCCTCGATTCGTTGCATTTTCTTATCGCGAGGTTGTGCTCTGATGATCAGTCCGCCGTCGAACGGCGCATCCGGATGTTCCAATTCCAGACGTCCTGTACCGTGACTGAGTTCGGCGAAGATATCTTGGAAGTTTTGATTGATCGCGTGAAATGCTTCCAGGAACGTGCTCTTCTTCAACTCACCGAAACCGCCAATCCTGGCGTTAATATCGTCTTTTTCCGAGCCCAGCATTGCCAGGTTCTCATCAAGATCTCTTTGGCGCTCGGATGTGTCGTTGTAATCATCAAGCGCTTTCATATTTACCGGCTCGAGCTGACGCATTCGCTTCTCGAGGCGTTCCACCTGCCTCTTCAGCTCTTCTACGGTCTTCTCGCTGGGTGGTTCGTAACCCGGATTTTCTTTCAGGATCTCTTCGATCTCTTGTTTGACGACTTCGAGTTCGCGCATGATCTCGAAATGCGTCATCTTGTGTTGTTTGCGTTTCTCGCTTACTCGGATTACTTCTTGATCGAGTTTCGTCTTCGCGACCTCTTCTTTGGTCACCTTGTCATGAATGGCTTCCTTCGCTTGTCGCAGGGAATCGAGCTCTTCTGAGATCTGGCTGACTCGCTCTTCCAGATCTGCAATGCGCGTCCTGATACCGGCGATGATCTCCTCGAATTGTGGCTTTTGAACGACGGCAGATTCAATCTCTGAGCGAACCTTCTCGAGCTGACTGCTGAGCGACTCTCGATTGTTGCCTTCCACTTTTTCTTCGGTGTCCAGGCGATCTATGTGTCTCTGTATTTCTTTGAATTCGGAATCGACTGCTTGCATGTCCGTGCGCAGTTCTTCGGACTCGTGTATAAGCTTCTGCAGCTCGGACTGTTTTTTATTGTCGCGAAGACCGTCGAGTGATTCTTCCAGCTTGCTGATTCTTCCAGAAACTTCTTTGTGCAGCCCTTCAATGCTGACGATCTCTTCGTCAATGCGTTCAATTTCGTCGCCTTTGGCTCGCAGTCTGGGCTTTATATCCTCGATAGACTTGTCCAGGTCGGTGGCTTGTTGGCGCTGATTCTCCATCTCATTTTTTCGCTGGGTGAGAAGTGATTTAGCCTCGCTAACCCGCGATGATTCCTCGGCGATGCTCTTTGCGAGCTCCTTCAACGAATCCTTCAACCACTTAATCTGCTCCGTCAAATTGGCGGAACTTTGACGCAAAACTGCCAGGTCATTCTCGCCCTGTTTGGAGAATTTGAATTTAGCGTTCTTGTCTCTGCCACCACTGATGCTGCCAGACTTATCGAACAACTCGCCTTCGAGCGTAACCATGCGTGCCTGATTGATCATGCGTCTGGCGTCTTGCATAGTTTCCATGACGACTGTCTGTCCGCAGGCATACTGAAATGCTTTAGTGAATCGAGAGTCGAAGTCGACAAGGTTGTATGCGAAGTCGATCACGCCGGGACGGTTCGGCAAGAGTCCTGGTGGATGCGCTTGTATCTTATTGAGAGGTACAAAGGTCGCGCGTCCGCCATCTCTTTGCTTGAGAAAGTGAATGCAGTCCTGGGCGGTTTGATCGTCATCCACGATAATATGACTGAGACGCGGACCGATGCAAGTTTCAAGCGCTGTCAGAAATTCTTCGTCAACCGATCCGAGCTGTCCGATGGTTCCATGCACTCCAGGAATGCCGGAGGCGAGTACGAGATCTACTGCTCGTCCGTAACCACCTTCTCCCGAAACTTCTTTGGCCGTCTCAAGAGCGATCATTCTTCGATTTACTTGATCGAGAGTCTGACTCTTCTCTTCCAGTTCCTCTTCAGTCGAGA
>CAYTDR010000268.1:0-8926 GCA_964436185.1 uncultured Candidatus Obscuribacterales bacterium
CAATCGTGAGGCCGAGTTGATGATGAGCAGTCAGAGCGAGCACATTGTCAGAATGCATGAATATTTTGTCGAAGATCAGCGCGGCTACCTCGTTGTTGAATACATAGAGGGCGAGGACCTTCGCAAACTCGTCAAGCGAGACGGTCCTTTGGCAACAGAAGAAGTAATCGATCTAACGATTCAGATGTGCGACGTTCTGGCGCATCTTCACGGACTCACACCGCCCATAGTGCACCGCGACTTCACTCCCGAAAACCTGATTCTGGAGAATAGCGGCAAATTGAAGCTTATCGATTTTACCGCCGCTCAGGTAGAGCGAATTGAGCCCGACGCCGAGCCTGAGGTTGTTGGAAAACGGGAATACATCGCGCCCGAGCAATTTAGAGGACGAGCAAACCGCCAGAGCGATATTTACTCTCTCGGCTGCACAGTCTATTTTCTTTTGACCGGACACGATCCCGAGGCACTCAGCCAGGCCGACCTGGGTACCGGCACGACAGTCAAAGACTTAAGAATGAATTCCATAGTAGCCCGCGCTACGGCTCAGGATTTGACAAAACGATATAAATGCGTTGAAGAACTTCGCTCAGATTTGAATCTCTGTATTACAATCGGTAAGAACACATGTCAGAATTCAGCCTGAGTATTGCCTATAGCGTTCCTCGAAGAACTTTTGCAGTCTTGTCGATTGCATGGCTTCTCGTTGGTATTTTGCTGTCTGCCTTTTGCGTAGCTATTTCTCCCATAGTTTCGAGTGGCCCGAAAGGTCCAGGTGGATATGTTCTCATTGTGATGGGCATAGTAACCACTTACTGCTGGATCTCGGCACGAGCCGTTAGTTCGATCCTCGTCATCAATAGAATTCGTGTGACCAAAGAAGGCGTGGCAGTACCATTTGTGGTATCATTGCGACCCGGTATTTTTGATGTTTCGGAGCTATGGAGTGATCTCAGGCGCGCACACATCGAATGGTGCCGGACTGAAAGACGGACAGGAGATGCCTTAGTCCTTCAATTTAGCTCCGGAAGAGAGCTTCGCCTTCATCTGTCGCGCATGGTTGACAGTGACATTGAACAATTTTTGCTAGCTATCGAAGCATGGGGAACTGATTGTGAGCGTACAGATTCATTCACTGAGTTTCAAGAGTTCCTCGAGACGGAACGCGAGGCGAGCGGCAACCTGAGCTACACGCGCATCTGGGATAACGAACTGAATCGCCGATTTCGGTCTACAACATTCACTCCTCTGGAGCCTGGAGTTCATGTAAATAAATATACGATAGCCAAACAGATTGCCTTTGGAGGATTCTCTGCAATCTACCTTGCCGAATCGGCAAGCGGTGAGGTCGTCGTGCTCAAAGAGGCAGTAGTCCCCGAGGATATCTCTACAGAGACCAAAGAGAAGGCAATGGAGCAGTTTCAACGCGAAGCAAATTTATTGGCTAATCTGAAGCATCCGCTGATCGCGCAAGTGAAAGACAGCTTTGTTGACAACGAGCGCAATTACACAGTTCTGGAATATATCAAAGGAACAACCCTGCGTTCGAGAATAACCAATGACGGACCTGTCAATGAGCACACATCACTTTGTTGGGCTTCTGATTTAGCTGATATTCTGAGTTATTTGAGTGCACACAATCCACCTATCGTTCATCGCGATATAACCCCGGAAAACCTGGTCATTAACCAGGAAGACCGAGCCATCGTTATAGACTTCGGCGCTGCCAACGAGTATCTGGGATCAGCAACTCGAACAGTAGTTGGAAAACAAGCGTACATGCCACCAGAGCAGGTGCGCGGCAAGGCGACGCCGAAAAGTGATGTTTACGCACTTGGCGGTGTCCTGTTTTATGCTCTTACAGGACATGAACCCGAGGCTCTTAGCAGTTCCCGACCCAAGACTTTGCGCCCTGATATGAGTCAGGAACTCAATGACCTCATCACCAGAATGACCGACCTCCACGAGGAAGCTAGACCGGGACCTGATGAGCTTTCGGTCTTGCTCCAGGGAATGTCACGTCGTACGCCCTCCATGAAAGAACAGCTGCCCAGATAGCAAACCTGCTGGAATCGAAAGCATAGACGGGTGTATATTTGTCCGTTTTTGCGGCTTTCGAATGGACAGCTGCAGTTGATAATCCGATAATTACTGGTACTGCATACGGTGCGAAGCATTTGCTTGTTCACACGATTTCGCTCCGAGTTATTTATTGTCATGAGATTCGTCGTATGATATGTTTGTGTAACTAACAAGATTGTTCAAGCCTGAATACAGTGGCAGGTTTTTCCTGAGAGGTGAGACTGTGAGTAGAACTCTACTATCCCTGTACGGTTTGACATTGGCTCTTTTGGGGTGCACCGCACTGCCGGCAAATGCTGAAGATATTGGATGCAGCATTCAGCGATTTTCCTGCAACGCGGGAGCGAATGCTGAATATACGTCACTAGCGGGCGCTGATGGTTTCGGACCTACTAACAATGTTGTTCTTGCAAAAAGTGGAGGACAGGCCGGTGTGCAAAGCAGTGCGGGTTATCAATGCGTCTCCCAGAATGTAAAATTGGCCAGACCCTCGACGGGTTTTCGCACCCTCGAGATAACGTTTAAAGACATTTCGAACGGCTTGGCCAACTCCGCTGTCAGGTTCACTTTCGAAAACGAGGTCGGTGAGGAAGATGCTGTAACCAGGAATTTTAGTGCGGGGCAAGTCTCGGCCCCCGATTCCAAGGGCTTCAGGAAGGTCGTATTCAATGTAGATATGTTCGAGCGAGAAGTTCCAGATGTACGGGACTCAAATCTTTCGAAATTCATTGTTTATGTCGTCACGAAGGATGTGAAAAGCGAAATTTATTTTTGTGATTTCAAGGTCGTCAGGGCTAACAACAGCAGATACTTTGTGGAAGGTCTCAAGTTTAACAAGGCTGGTTGCCTGTAGCAGTTGAGCTCGCATCGCCGAAAGAAACTAGGAGTGGTGGGATGTGAATGGGTCCGACCAAGGTTACGGCAATTCCAACTGTGGCTTGTTTGGCTGGGAGCCGAAATGGGCAAGTAATTTGCAGTTCAAAAGCCGTACCTCGAACTGGCGAGGCATCAGTTGACAGACTTTAACAGGGTTAAGAAGAAAGAGACGACTCTGCATCTGCGTGAGCAAGGTGAGGAGTTAGGGCCGTCAACAGCCGTGAATGAGGTGGCGATACCACCTGCTAATGAGTCAGCAGAGCAATTAGTTGTCACGTCGCCGGAGTCAGCGAAGAGCAAGACGATGGGCGGTACAGTCATTAAGCGCCGCAAGCGCACCACGCCCTATTTAGGGCTCACGGTGAAACTACTGTGCCTGTCAGTTGGAGTTCTTTCTATCATTCTCTGGGCAAACTGCCGCTTTGCATTTCAAACTGCTCCGGAGATTGCCAGTAAAGTGCTCCTATCTCCTCCGACAAGAGAATTGAAAGAGCTGAATGGTTGGGAGTGGGATCCTCACATGGATGGATTCAGTGGAGTACGCAACATTCGCTTTGTGAGTCACAAACCGGTAACGCTGCGAAATCCGAGCAAATGGCAGTACCAAGATCGATTGTTCTATAGCACACATTACCAGGGGTATAAACAGGACGTGGTTGCGAGGGTTACATCGCAGTTTCCCTTTGACAAAGACATACAAAAGATGAAGCGGCACATTGATTCGATTGAGATCTGGTCAGGTAAGGGTTTCTTGCTGCACGACAAAAAGAACGATCTGTATCTCTTCCATGCAGAGATGTAGCGTGAGGAGAACTGCTTGTGTGAGTCGCCTTTGAAGTGTTGTGTTTACGGCTGCGGTGCCATCGGGTTGGATCTGGCAGTCCATTTGATTAAAGCAGGTCATGCCGTCACTCTGGTAGCTCGAGGTGAGACTTTCACAGCCTTGAGAGATCGGGGAATTGAGCATGTCGATTCCACAGGACTGCGCACAGAGATAAAGCCAGGCGAATTTCGCCTTCAGCAAACTGAGACTATGGAAGTGGTGCAGGATCTCGTTTTTCTCACTGTTAAAGCAGATGCTCTAACAACTATTGCACACGAGGTTAGCCCATTACTTTCGGAAGATTCGATCGTAGTATCAGCCACCAATGGTATTCCGCCATGGTACTCGTACAAGCAAGATGGAACTATCGGACGATTTTTGAAAGATGTATCCGTGCGCGAGAAGTTTCTCCGCCACATTCCCGCCGAGCATATCATTGGTGCCACCATCGAGCGAAGTGCATCGAGGTCGGCACCAAGAACAGTGTCGCAAACTTTTGGGGCTGGCTACGTTATTGGAGAGCCTACTCATAAGGTTACGGATAGGCTCGAGAAGCTCCGCTGCTTGCTGGAGCAATCCGGTCTTTCTGCTCGAATGAGTGACAATATTCACTCTTGCCTGGCACCTAAAACTTTACGCCGGGTTTTTCTGCTGATGCAATACCCATCTGCTCAAGTTTTAGCAGTGTTTCAGTAAGTATTTCGAACATGGATTGCAAGACATTCATGTCTCTAACTGCTCCAGGTGTTGAAAAATACAGCTCATTCACACCGTCTGGAAACTTCGTTCCAAACCAGCCTTCATCATCCTTCAACGCAAACTGAATTCTAACGCCTTGGCTGAGAACTAGATTTCGCAACCGCTCAGAAGACAGTAATTCACGCAGTTCCCTCTCATTGTTGCTTTCAATGACAAACCGTTCGTCGAACGCATTGTCATTTATTCGAATATCTTGAGCGCCGAACAGTTTGATGGAAATGTCGCTAAAGAGATTGTGTGGTGTGAGGCAGAAGCGAAAGTCCGATCGTGTTTTGAATGGTGCCCTCATGCGGGTGTACGTTATCCTGGTTTTTCCTTGGCTTACCTGGTATTCGTCCAGAGTAATCGTCCAGTTTCTAACGTCGAGAAGCATTTTGTCTGTTCCTAATAGTCCTCCTTTATCGATTCTGGAATTGATCTGCTTACTGAGCTCACGCCAGATATCATCTTTGTTGGAACGCAAGAGTGACTCCCAAAAACTCTTGGGTGTACCGGTTGAGTGTTTTTTGTGAGCCATAATGCGGCCGCTCCTCTTAAAGCAAAACATGGGTAGCAATCTAGCCTATCATGTGTGGCTTGACTACTGTTTCGCCTTAATCAATAATTCGCATGCGCGTGGAAAGGAAGAGGACTGTTCAGTATTTCCTCGAATCTGAGTTCGCTACCGACTTTGCTACGAAGTACATTCCAATCATCAACGTGATTGCTGTTGCGACAACAATGTATCCCAGCCAATTAAAATGGATGAGTGACCCATCCGGATTCTCCCTGATGATTGTTGCTGCAAACGCTGCTCCAAGACCGCCGGAAAACTGCTGCAGCGAAGCGCTGATCGCGGTAAACGATCCTCGCTGATTAGGCGTGGGAATCGCCGTCATCAGTGCCTGTGATGGAATCATGCGGGAAAAAATACCTGCGAACATCAACACGTTAACCACAATCACAGTAGCCAACGAGACCTTGCCGAGATGGGTATAGATCAGTACCATGACAATAGTTAGGATGCTGCCGCAAATGTAGGTTCGATATTTGCCGAACGTGTCGCTTGCCCGACCTACGAGCGGCCCCATGAAAATACTGAACAGACCTGTGACAAGATAGATCGTAGGGAGTTCCGCTATCGCGATGCCGAGATTGTTGACCGTGTAGGCGCTGCTGTACGGCATAAGCATGAATCCACCCGTAGCCTGAAGCGTTGTCACGGCGAAAGCCAGTGTGTAGCGAGGCTCCTTGACGGTTCTGACTAAATGCTGAAATGCACTTTTGTCTTGCTTCAGCCGCAGATGCTCGTCAACCGGCCGCATCACGAACACAATTGCAATCATCGTTGCAATCGACAACCCGACGATCGCGGTGAAGCAAACGTGCCAGCCCCAATGGTTCGCCAGAAAAAGTCCAGCCGGAATGCCAAGAATCTGGCTTGCGGCAAAAGCGGTTTGGACGAAACCCATTGCACGTCCGCGCATTTGCAGCGGGAATAAGTCGGTAATAATAGCTAGAACTGTAGAGCCAATCACGCCACTGAAGAGTCCGGTGACGATCCGCCCCAGAACCAGGACTTGGTAGTTCTCCGCCATCGCACAAAGCACAGTGCCTAGAGCGAACCCAATGTATAAAACTAAGAGCAGCCGTTTGCGGTCGAAACGATCGGCAAAACCGGCAGCAAAGATGCCCGAAATTCCCGCGCTGAATGCGTACACTGAAACTGCAAAGCCAAACTGCCCAGCCGTAATTTTAAGCGCAGGCATAAGGATGGCACCAAGCGGCGACATGATCGTGAAGTCCACAATGATCGTGAACTGCGTGAGCGCAAGCAGCGCAATTAAAATTGACTGATAGCGCGAAAAGCTGTCTTGACGGTTTTCAGGGGTAATAGGAGTTCCTTCTGTCATGCTCTTCGCCTTGGTATTGCCGGTACACATTCATGATTTGTCCTTCGACTGCAGCGCTACTACACTCGGTGCGGTTAAAACAAACCCGACTATTGTCCTTTTTTTGCTGCTCCAGTCTGGCGAGGTCGAGAGATTCCTTCGAGACTATGAAGCCTTCTGAGTGAACATGTTTTTCGGGACGATGGCACGTTCACGATCAGCGATTCTTGTTGACGCGCTCCAATCCGTTAGAGATTTTGTTTTGAGTGTCATAAGCTTCGGTGTATATCGGACCCGCAACTGTGACTTTTTTATAGTCAGGAGAAACAGCGACCGAAATGTCTTTTGCTGTTGGGCTCAAATTTACCGTCACGTGAATCTCTCCACCTTTGGGATCCCAGTCTGGACCAAAGTGCCCAAGACGTTGCAACACTTCCCACGGATAGCGCATCGTCATTTCGTAAGCCTTTCCCCGGCACTCGTTTGAAGAGTTCACGGTCAGCGAAAATTTTTGGCTGAACTGTTTAACCATATCGTCAATCATCGGACGATTTTGTTTCTCGACTTCTTTGTCATCGACTTCAAGAGTGTAGAAATCAAATCCCTGGCGTTTTGCATATTTAGTCACATCCTGAATCCAGAACGCCATTGAGCCTTTCCCCATCTCATTCGGATTTCCGGGTTTGTTGAAAGCATCCCAAGTAGAAGCCGACCAGTTGAACGTGAAACATTTATCCACCAACTGTGATACCAGATAACCTTGTTCCGTCAGCAAGGTGTCCACCAATTCCGCCTTCTTTTGTCTATCTTCTTGAATGACTGCACTAGATGTAGATGGTCGGGCGGGGGGGGCCGCTTCGCACCTGAGCGGAAAAGCTTGTAATGAAATCAAGGTTGCAAGCGTCCATAACAGCATATCTTTCTTCACTTATGATTCCTTCTTGAGAGACTGGTTCGTTCGGGTCTTCGAACATACAGTATAACTGGGTGATAGCGCATGGTGTCTTTGGCAATCCCACTTCCATTCCTTAATTCTACACGTTCCAGTTGAAGCTATAGAATGCACAAGACATTGCTCCCGATTAGTACACCTGCACTAATCGCGGTGGCATTGTTGCCTTCTTCGCCGTGCAGTGCGCAATCCAAATACGCTATGGCTGCTGGCAGCATTTTATCGGGGAGCGTGCATGACAACTTCTTCGAAGCTGCGTCTCTTCGTCCGGCGATGACAGGCTTATTAGTGTTGGAAGCAGTAGAACGAACCATTTGGTTCCATAATTCAGCCGACATCTGCGCACCTTCCCCGGTGCAACGGCAAGGCACGAATCCATCGACGAACGGCTCGACGGTTGCTATCAATGACGATAGTGAACAATTCATCTCGGACAGTTTTGTCTCACATCAGAAGAATGTTCTTGATCGTGTGGAGGATCCTCGGCACCGCCTGCAGAGTCAGTAGCGGCTTGAAAATGCTGAACAGACAGTGACAAGATAGATCGTAAGGAGTTCCGCTATACCAATGCCGAGATTGTTGACCGCGCTGCTGTACGGCATTAGCTTGAATCCACCCGTAGCCTGTAACGGCGAAAGCCAGCATTTAGCGAGGCTCCTTGATGGTTCTGACTAAATGCTGAAATGGACTTTTGTCTTTTCTTCAGTCGCAAATGCGCGTCGACCGGCCGCATCACGAATACAATCGCGATCATTGCTGCAATTGACCCACGGTCAATGAGTAATCGCCAGCAACTTAGGAAAAGTCTGAGATACCGGAGGAAATGATCCGGGAATGTAACCGGTATGTTAGAAGAAATCTCAGATACTGGAGAAAAATGACCAAGGTCGACATTAATCAGCTGCGTAAATCCGTCGGGCAAGAAGAATTCGACTATTCTCTGTTGGCCACCGCCCTATCCCCGTATGTCGCAGTTGGCCAAAAAATAAATCAGCTGCTGAAGTCTGGTTCGATTGTTCAAGTCAAAAAGGGGCTTTATGTGTTTGGACCAGAAGTTCGGCAGATGCCCATTTGTAAGGCTGCTTGAGAGCAAGTTTTCGGAGGTGGATTTCGGATTGGCGAAGAAGTGCTCCCATTCTTAAACGATCCGGCCGCTGTCGAAATTTGGTCGAGGGACTTTTTCTTTTCCTTGTTATCTCGTCTGCAAACTGTTGAATAAATAAGTATAGATTGATGCGACACCGCGCTACACCGCCGCTACTACAAGCGGCCTAAATCTGAATTACATGTTCATTCAGGATGCAAGTTAGGCTCAGATGGATGGTAATAGGCCTTTGACTTTGGTAACACTCGCGGCAGTAGCTTCTATACGACCATCTTGACCCCTGTAAGTCATCCATTCTTGTTTGCTGTTCTTCGTGGTGAGAAAAAGGATCCACCTGGTGCTCTTCTTCGGCAGCAAACTATCCGAGAAGTGGAACGACTGGTCAGCCATGCATGGGGACAGGTCGTGCACCAGGTAGCATATGTCAAAATTCTTGCCGGGTCTGAGCCCTGTTTGAGCGA
>CAYTDR010000269.1:0-8906 GCA_964436185.1 uncultured Candidatus Obscuribacterales bacterium
TTTCACAGTGCTCTTTGCGCTGGGTCGCATGCCAGGCTGGCTGGCACAGTGGGAAGAAATGCTTCTTGATGACGAGCAAAAGATATCGCGCCCGAGACAGATCTACACCGGTAGCGAAGAGCGTCCCTATGTAGCGATAGAGAAGCGCAAAACTTCAGTCACGGCGTAGGCGTTTAGTCTCGGCGTTGAGATTTTGGGAAGCTATGGCTGGGTGTGCATAGACCAATCCCTCGGTGTGATGGGGGTGTAAAGAGCGTGTAAGGTGAGCTCGCTTGCAGGTTGAGCTTATTTCGGATTAAATTGAAGATGGACTGGGGCGAGCATTAATCTCGAGGTCCGTATCATGCAAATTCGGCAAGTTTTCTGTCTGTTTGCGCTGGTGTTTCTTGTCTGTACAACGCTTCCCTCGACCGCCAAAGGCACTCGACATTTAAGCGGGCCGCAGACGACAAACGATGTCTTTTTTGAAAAAGATCAGTCAGAGGTCAACTTCGAAAAGTTGAGTAAGATGACTGGTGATCGAATGTTCTTAGAATTTCAAGACGCCTGCGTCCAAGAGCATCCGGATAAAGATGGCTATTTCATTGCGGCGGTAGCTCGCCAGGCGGAGGGGGAAGACGGAGATCGCCTGGAAGTTCATGTTCACTTGCTGAAGGCTGACGGTCCGCATCAATATAGCTTGGTGGCTAGTACACGTGTGCCCTTCATGGTTGATGCTTCGTGTCCTTCTCTGCTTTGTATCGATGACACCACCCGCGAAATCGCGCCCAAGGTTCGAGCAATTGGGATTAACCTCAAATGTGATCTGGCATATTATGGCAGGGGTGTCACTAGTGGAGTGAAACTGGCACTGTTTGTCGTTGAAGGATCTTTGATCCAACCCGTGCTCTGCGAAACAATAAAGGAAACCTACTGTTCGGCCGATATGATACAAACAGGCGAAACGATTAAATTCAATCATTCTTTCGAAAGGAATTATTCCATTTCCATTGGACCGGATACTACCAACAATCATTACGATATAAAGTTGTCTCCAACGCCCGGCACGAGACTATCCCTATTGATGAATGGTATTGAACGTGGTGACATGTTTGGCTCAGATAATCCAGAAGAGAGAGAACGAGGACGGCTCTACCTGATTGATCAGGTAATGAAATCGGACAATATTGTGTATCTGAAATGGGACAAAGCTGTGCGAAAATATGTTCGGGTCCAGGCGATCGACCGCGTAAGGTCTAGTTAGAGAGTAATATCATCAATGGTATCGCCAGATATTCTTGATCTCAGCCTGATAGTTGTCGTCTCATATCGACTCCTCGCGACTTGCTGCACGATCAGCGAAGTCACAGGAATCTTACGTCGATTGAACACGGGGTTTTCAAGATTCAGTCAAAACTTGGCGTAGTATCGTAGTGGAGACGTATTACATTGAGAGCGCGTTCGGAGAGAGCTATGGCTGCGATGCAAACCCACATTCGCAAAATGGGTAACCAGAACGGTGCTCTTAGGCTGATAGCGATCTTGATGATCATGTCGTTACCAACAATCGCGAATCTTCCCGCTCAGGCAAACGACGATCCACTGTTGAAGCAGCAAAAAGCGCTATTGAACACGCGAGTTTATGTTGAACAACAGATCCGCAATGCGCAACAACGATTGCGGCAATTAGACCAAGATCGCAGGGATAAGCTCGAAGAGCTTGGAGAGCTTCACAGAGCCCATGCAGAACTCAGTCAGCGACGTCAGTTATCAAAGGATGTCGAAAACGAGATTGCAAGCCAAACGAGCAACTTGCACCGCATTGAGCAACAACGATCAGACTGCCTGGAGGAACTGGAAGGGCTGTACTGTGGCTTGACTGAGATTAATCGTGATGTCGCTGATTTGGATAAGAAGGTACACAGCAGGGGGTGAGATCATATGACAGTATTTAGCTGGAAAAAGGTTGTAAGCTGCATGTTCTCTACGTTCGTAATCGCGTTGCTGCCTGCACTGGCTGCGGATGTTGGCGCGTCAGACAAAGTCGCGAAATGCTTCGGACAGTTCGATGGAACCTTCGTCATGCGTGATACCGCAGGGCAAACAGTGTGCAAGTACAACGATGAGCTGGCATCAAAAGCTTTGTCCCCATGTTCGACTTTCAAGATCGTCATTGGTCTCATCGGCCTGGAAACGGGTGCAATCAAAGACGAGAATGAGATTGAGAAATGGGATGGCGTGAAACATCCTGTTGATACCTGGAATAAAGATCACAATCTGAAGTCGGCGATGAGCGAATACGTCAACTGGTACTTCCAGCGAGTGAGTGAGAAGATTGGAGAGAAAGAGCTGGCCAAGTATCTGAAGTCGATGCACTACGGAAACGAAGATATGTCGAGCGGTCTAGATAATTTTTGGATGGGTGCGAGCGGCTCTTTGCGTATTTCTCCGACGCAGCAAGTCGACTTCCTCGAGCGTTTGTATGCAGAGAAGCTGCCGCTGTCTGCCAAATCGCAGCAGACTGTCAAGAGATTGCTCAAGTGCGACGAAAATCCCAATGCAGTTCTTTTTGGTAAAACTGGCACCGATTCAAAGGATGGCAAATTAGTTGCAGGCTGGTTTGTCGGATTCTTGGAAAGTAAAAAGGGTAACTATGTATTTGCCACCCACGTTGATGGTCCCACTGGTGTCACAGGAGCCAAGGCGCGCGAGATATCAAAGAAGATTCTTGAAGAACTGGGAGATTGGTGATTGGGTTTCCCAGCTTAGTTAATTGGCTACGGATGAGTTTCGCTGAAAGATCGCTTGCAAAGAGTTCTGTCCGTGTGGCTGTATCCGTGTCCTGCGCTAACGCCATTACGCAATGGACAAGTTTATTGATCGGACGGAATTAGGTTGTCAAAAGCATGCCCCTATTTACTGTTTGCGGGCAACATTGAGACAGTGTCACATCAAAACCGATTGTTTGGCTAACGATCACCATCGTTGCCAGGCAGTATAATGCCACGGTTGGATCTTGGGGCGAGTTGGATAACATGAAACTACTGTATTTCGTTTTTCTTTCAGCAAGTCTTGTCGTTTGTTCACTCATGACAATGAACTCTTCCGCGCTAGCTTGGCCGAAACTTGGAAACAAAAACTCGGGGCAGCAAGTATACCCCCTGGGTCCGGACGCCGAAGGATATTACACGTCGAGCTCTGGTTTGAAGTTCCGCGATACGAGCAAAGGTAAGGGTCAGCGGCCGCGTGCCGGGCAGACTGTGGTAGTTCACTATACTGGTTGGCTTACGAACGGGCAAAAATTCGACAGCTCCGTCGATCGAGGTCAGCCGTTTGAATTCGTCCTTGGCACCGGACAGGTGATTAAGGGGTGGGATGAAGGTGTGAAAGGCATGAGCATTGGCGGAAAACGCCGTTTGCTAATTCCGCCGCAATTGGGTTACGGACAACAAGGCGCCGGCGGCTCTATCCCTCCCAATGCAACGCTAATGTTCGATGTAGAGTTGCTTGGTGTGAAGTAGTTTGATCGTCAAAACTCGCACTGGAAAGATGCAGGCGAGAGTTAGGCATGCAGCTCGAAAGTCCATTGTAGAAAAGTTGGCGCCGGTTCCTCCGGAGCCAGACTTTTCTGCTAGTGCATGGAGCATCTGGTTGCTTCATTCAAACATGAATCACTTAGACAGACTCTGGTAGAGGTCAATCATCGGTTGTTGGTTCAGATGAATGAAGCCTTTACCGGGCGAATCCAGGTCATAGATAAGTTGAACCACCAGAGCAAAAGTTAGGACGAGTGCAAATTGCGCGGGGAAACTACGTTTTCCTGAAAGCCCGAACTGGAACCCCATTATAAACATCGAAATGCACGACGCTAGGACTAGAATTCCCCATACAAAAGTTGGTATGCGGAAGTTGGCACCGAAAGCAATGCGTTGATTCTGATACTCAACCATGTCCGTGATGCCTTCGGAAAAAAGTGCATTAATATCGTTGGTATCTTTAGCCGCCAGACTCTCGGCCTGAGCCCAAAGCATCGTCGTAAGCGCATTCGTGCGAGTCCGCAACGTTTGCAATCGCTCGGGATCTCCATACACGTCGCCCATGCCCATTCTCACTTCAACATAGTCACGAAGCAATGACCGAGTCAGAGTTCTTTGTGGATCCGGCACAAGGCCCGCGCGCATGTAGGTCGTCTGAATAGCGTTTACATCGCCCATCAAAGCGTCTCGGCGTAAGTCGAATCGACTTGCTGCCGCACCGAATGTGAGGGCAAGCACGAAGGCAAGGAGGGCAAGCACAGCTCCTGAGACTGCGCCGACTGCAGCCTCAGACTCACGCTCACTCTCAGGTAAGCGTGCGCGACGAATCCCAAGCCATTGCCCAGCCTCAATCGAACCGAG
Source organism: uncultured Candidatus Obscuribacterales bacterium (assembly GCA_964436185.1). Classification (GTDB taxonomy): domain Bacteria; phylum Cyanobacteriota; class Vampirovibrionia; order Obscuribacterales; family Obscuribacteraceae; genus CAYTDR01. The sequence goes on from CAYTDR010000269.1 coordinate 4,377, forward strand.
GGTTACAAGAACCTGCAGCACAAAAATGCCCCACAGTGGAACCGCCCCCAGGAAGTCACCACTTTCGTCTTGTAGGGCTACTTCGCGAGTCGATGGCAATATAACCTGAGGTTCCTCAAAATTCCCCGAGGCAATCCGCTTGGTGGCCTCAGCCAATAAAGTCTGATCCATCGCCTGTCGAATTGGCACGAGGGTCTGCGTGTAGCCGTAATCATGCGACCATTTTGCACCCACGTCCAATATGCGACTGCCTTCATCAGTTACTTGAAGGTCTATGTCCGAAAGCGACTTCGCATTAAAATTCGGATCTTCCTTTGCAGCCGAGTTGAGAATAGCGGATGTGAATCCAAACTGTGAATCGTCGATATACCACTGGTTGACTCTGTCGCGAAAGTGGTTGAAAAATGCCCATGATTGCGCCAGGGTCTGAAGAAATTGGATTGTTGCTTGACGATGATTAGCGATGAACTTTTCAGAGACCGATACGAGGAAGATCGCGCGATGAGAGCTCAAGAGCCTGGCCGAGCCGTCCTTCTGGAATAGCGCGATATCCGGATCCCAAACGGCCACCGCATCGAACTTTCCCCACTTTTCACGTCCACCAGCGCCGACCAATTTTTGAATCTCAAGTATGTCCATGTTGACGTTGGTGACATCCTTGTCCGGTTTGAGCCCGGCGGCTTCTTCTTTGAGGGTCGCTTCTCGATGACCGATGGTACCGAAAGTACACGCTACGGTTTTGCCTCGAAGGTCTTTGATTTCTTTGATTGGCGACTCCGGTGGCACCATGAGCGCTGCCGGGATAAAATGCAGGCGCCCTAAGACTTTCCACTTTCCGCCTCTGGCGAGTAGGTTGTTGACCGTCTGACCACTCGAGAACATGACGTCAAGATTGCCTGCAAGAGCAGCAGCACCTTCCGGTTCGCCATAGCTGAAGGGAACAAACGTTGGCTCCAGCCCAAGCCGGTCTAGAAGGTTGGTTCGCTTTAGAACCTCCACGATCTGCCCTTGCGTCGACGTCGCAATCTGCCACCCAATGCGAATCGGTATGTGCTCCTGCTGCGATTTGGCGCTTGGAATGGAGCTGGAAATTATAACGGCGATGATCAGGAGAATGGCTCCTGACAAAACTGCAGTAAGAGGTTTCACTTTCATATGCACATCATGGTGAAGGCGCGAAATTCGGGCTTTTCCCTGTATGTGCTTTAGGACACACGGCGCTGTTGGATCTAGGGAAATGAAGACATATTATGACAGCAAAGTTGCCACATCACTAATGTTCGCCGGCGACAGGCTTGCTTCGCCTGATGGGGCACCCTTAAAAAAACAGCGTCCCTTTGTTCCCAGGTTCAATTTGATCTCGGATATTGCCAACTGGTGAGTACAGTGCAGCCGAGAAGCTCGACCTGGTCCACTCAGAAAACGATAGTCTAGGATAGCCTACTGCGATACGGTTCCGCCAAGATCAGTAATTTCGTTCTGAAGATCCTTCAGCCTTGCCTGACTGGCCTCCCCGTGTCCGTATAACCAACCGCCAACTGCATCGATCGTCGGAATGCGCATGAAAATTGTCTCTAGCTGCAGATGTCCGAAGTTCCCTCGCCAGGCGAGACTTTGATGATCTGAAGGCATGGCGTTCATGAGGTCGGTGACATGCTTAGGGGAGACACAACCATCGGAGCTGCCTTGCAAAATTAGAACTAATAGGCTCTGATCAGTCTTCTTGCCAAACTTAGCCGTGTCGTCGACGAACGCATCAGTCGCTATCAGCGCTCCCAACTTAATCTTCTTGAGAATCATTGGATCATCAAGCATCTCGTTTTGAACATCTTTTCTTCCCGAGCAAAGCTCGGCAAAAAAACCGCTCAAATCCATCTCGTGATCGGGATCAACTATCGCTTTCAACCCCTGTCTTATTTGCCCTTTGCCTAAATACATGTCGTGATTTACTTTGACCGCGGGCGCGGAAAGCACAACGCCAGTGATCAAGTCGGGATGCTCTGCCGCAAGCCGCACGCAAAATGTGCAGCCAAGACTTTCGCCAAGCGCGATTATTCGAAGATTTGGATATCTTTGCTTTATCATCGTGGCAAGTTGCACTATGTCATCATAGCTTTTGTGATTATTGATTTTGGATTTGTCATCACTGGCGGTGCTGAACTGCTGATAGTCACCGAATCGACAGCGCCCGAAACCTCTCATATCCATTGAGACAAACCCGACTTCGTTGACTGCCAGACTTCTGGCAAGAACTCGGAACCGCCTGCCATGCAAGGTCAGCCCGTGAATCCCCAGCACAATTGCTTTCGGTGTTCCGCTCGCCGGCATCCACTCATAGGTCGGAATGTTAAGCGCCTTCGTGTACTCACCGTCCTTGGTGAAGACGTATTTCGCAGCCATCTCTGGCTTGATGTTCTCAACGTACGAAGGCGGCATCGTACTTTCACCGTCATACGCTGGAGTTGCCAACGGACTTGATATTGCGGCGGTCGCTACGAGAGCCAGTGCCATGAAATGTTTTCGAATAGAAAAGTTCATTTGTAAGGTCTCCAAATTGGTTCCTTGCAATCACATTTGCGCAAACTTTAGATCGATCGCCAGGTGCTTATCTAGTTCCGTGCACCGAAGATTGTGTGAAAGGTCATCTCGTAGAATAGCAGATATCACCTGCAGGGAGGGACGCTAGCGCTCCTCGCCGTCACATCTTGCGCTCGGCGATGTGCGATTTCGCCGCACTAGCCTGAAGCACATCGACCAGCCACTCAAGATCTCGCTGCATTAAATCCAACCATTGAGAACTCGTATTAATCGAACGAAAATAAAAACTGTTTCGATCGGCTCCAGATTCAATTTGATTCAGATCTAATTGAAATTCTCATCCCGACCGCCCTACGCATTAAAACGCATAGTAATCTTCCGGAATAGTTTCGGTTGGACGCCAATCTATATCACCATGCTCAGTGGCACCATATTTGATAAAAAGCTCAGTTATGAGTTCTCGATTTAATACAGGCTTCTCTCCCACACTCGCACGAACCCAGTGCGCAGTAGTGGTTGGATTTAACTCTTGAGCACGAGAGAGTCCTATTACTAGTACAAGAAGATGCTTGCAAAGAGAACCTCGAAGGCCTCCGCAGGTGTTCAAATTTTGAGTACAGCACGAAAATGAACCGTCGGCCACAAGACGACAGCCATAGACAAGTTCCTTGTCGGTTTGACTCTTCACTATGCCGTAAACAGAGTCTTCTTTCACATCCGAAAAAAGTTGAAAAGTCTCTTTCTTGAGCATGCTCAGAGCTTTCTTCAATCGTTCCTTATCAAATGTCTCTTCCAGAATGGCGATCAAGCCGGCGAAATCCACCGGTCCGCTTGCATAAATTGCTTTCTTCAATAATAGTTTGTATGGATCTGGTCCAATACCCACCCATTTCAAATCCTTCAAAAATTCAAATTTTGACGACAATGTAGTGGTCTCGTCATACAGCGCTCCTTTGAACTTCGCTCCATTTAAGCTGGCGCAATCAGTGAGATCGACGTTTCGCAAATCAGCCTTATTCAGTTTTGCTTTAGATAGATCCGCTTCAGTGAACCTGGCATGCTGGAGATTGCTCTCTTTCAATTCGGCGTTCTTCAGATTGGCTCCGCTAAAGTCGGCACCAATCGCAATTACATTCGATAAAACCGACTTCTCGAGCTGCGCTCCCTTCATGGATGCACTAGATAGATCCGAATTCGCCAGGTTTGAATAGCTAAGGTCCGCTTGATCGAACACGCTTCGGTTGAGCTTCACGTAGCTGAAATTGATCTGGCTCAGTTTTTTGCCTCTCAAATCGGTCTCCTCAAAGCGGGAGAATGTTCGTTCCAGGATAGTTTTGTCATTCCATTGAACTCGATCTTCATTGTTGAGCAATGCAAGCAAAGGTTCTCTGATTAGCTTTTCGCGAAATGCCTGCCCATCAATGAACGGTTGCGATACCGAAAGTGGTGCTTCTATTCCGAACATCTCGCACCAGGCAAGTCTGGCTTTTTGATAAATCGGGCTGTCAGGTAACTCAAAGGGCAACTCCTCATCGGTGGTGGAGTCTCCCTCCAGCGGAATAAGAGCATCCGACCAACAGTTGACGATCAACGAGTCTAACAGCGGCTCCGCATCGCCTACCAACGCTCTCAATTTTGAGAATGCAGATAGGAGATCCTTTGGACAATCGTTCGGGCAGCAAAAGTCATTAATCCGTGTGCCAGGTAGGCTATGCATTCGTACGTGAATATAAGCACGATTGTTGCGCCACTGCCCACTTGTATCGGCACCTCGATGCTTCGCAATCTGCAGTTGAAGGTATTGTCCTTCATGCTTTGCCCATATGCTAATCCTGCTTCTTTGTTCTTCGTCCATGGCTTCATCTAATTGTTGTGCGAACTGCATAGTCGACGGCATATAGTTGCTCCAAATGTTCGACGAAAAGTGCCTAACCAATAGTATCACTTGCTAAATTGAATTCGCAAAAAATTGAATTGAGTTCGATGCCCGTG
>CAYTDR010000270.1:0-8900 GCA_964436185.1 uncultured Candidatus Obscuribacterales bacterium
GCGCTCATGCTCACCCCAGCTATCGGGGTTACCCTGGTTTTGGTCCTCTGCGCAGCCGCCGTATCAGGCGAAGGTCTTGCCTATTGGGTGACCAACCGTACTCGAATCAAGGAAAGTGTCTTCAGGAACATTGTAAAAGCGAATCTTATCGCCTGGTTCATCCCACCAGTCGGTATGTTCCTCGGAGCACTCACGTTTGGGCTGACCGAACGACAGATTACAGACGAATCCGATCGCCGCATCTTCCGTGCAATCGCGCTGGCAGCCATTGTTTTCTCAGTCATACATGCCATCGTCTGAACTGAGCATAGCTAATTTTTCCCCATCCCCTGAAGTCCTGTTCCCCCCCGGTTCAGGACTTTCCGTGTCCGGACTTTTGGATCGATCAGTCGTGATCGTGTTTCATGATGGAGCGAACGACGAAAAGAACAAAGAAACAGCCAATTATCCAGCCGTTCTACTCGCGAACGTCAACGAATTCTTCTTTTGACGGTGCATCTGGAAATCCGCTGGATTAAACGCGCGGAACCATGTACCGCCCAAAGGGCGCTATCTGATAGAAAGAGTTGGTTTGTTGGTCTGTCTATTCGACCCGAAAGTTGGTGTCGCCTACCTTTTGATCGGCAACCTGTACTTTGGGAGTAGTGCTCTCGGACTTTTTCGCTCGTACCGGGATCGAAATAGTATCTAGAGGAATCGCCATTCCATCTCGAGTCAACGCAAAAAAGGCTCCCGCTTGAGAGACTCTCAGCTTTGAATCATGCTTTTCTAAGTTCTGATTGATCAACTGGACAAAACTCTTGTCGTCTCGAACGATTCGAAACGCTTGAAGAATCTGCTGTTTCGCTGTTTCGTCGCCAAACGATTCTTTGGATAAAACGAGATGCTTCGCCACGACCTCGCCGAGGAAGTCTATATGGTTTGGATGAGGCGAGCTGACTAGCTCTGGCTGAGTCCCTTCATTGCCTGGACTAAAATCAATGACCTTATCTTCTCTCACTTGAGTATCCTTCTGGTTTTTCTTGCGTTGAAAGGCTGGGTTCCCTCCAAATGGACTTCGAGCCGCCTGACTCCCCACCATCAACTATCCCAATATTCTAATATCTGGTTGTCAAATACTTAAGTGAAGTTAATTTAAGAGAGGTTTCAAAGATCTATCGACAGCGAGCACAACAACGTTGGTGAGAGTTTTCAAGCAAACAGGCTCTTCCGTCTAATATATTTTCTGCGGAAGTCCACATGGACTCTTGGGAGCGTCCATAAATTCAGGATGGTCTGTCCTTGAGAGGGTGTTCGACTTGATTGTGCAACGATGCGCCGATAATTGGCAGCACTCGTAATCGTCGCTCGCTATCCAAGCGCCGACTTTGGCATCCAATATCCTTGCGAATGAATGTTGTTCACCAGGAATTGACGGACACCAAAATCGGCCAAGTTCGTTTTGTCGGACTTAGCAGGCAGTGAGTGTACTGGCGCAGGGATGGCAAATGTCTTCGTAGCCCTCTGCCGCACCGACGCTTCCAGAGTATTTCCAGCAGCGCTGACATTTTTGTCCCTCTGCCTTGAATACTTTCACGCGCACTCCGTTCTCGCTCACCTCAGACAGTATTCCGTTGGCCGAACCATTGCCATTTCCTCCGCCTACCTTCGCTTGAGAGGTGATGAAGAAACCGGGCAGGTCAGGTCCAAGCGAAAGTACTTTGTCCGCCAGTTCATTTCCGTCGAACTCCAGGCAAACACTAGCTTCCAGCGAACTGCCGATCTTTCGTCCGGCGCGCGCTTCCTCGAGTGCTTTGTTGACGGTGTAGCGAACTGCGATCAGTTCTTTCCAGAATCCGGCAAGCGACTCATTCAGGTATTCGCTTCTAGGAGTCGGGAAGTCGGTCAAAAGAACGCTCTTCTCAGTGTTGCAGTGCTTGCGGATCGGATCCGGAACGTGCTGCCAGATGTCTTCTGCCATATGTGGTGTCACCGGCACCAGCAGTCGAACCAACGCTTGCAGCAACTCATTAAGCACTGTTTGACAGGCTCTTCGGCTCTCGGACTTAGTGCCGCCCGTATAGAGTCTGTCTTTTGCAATGTCGAAAAAGAAGCTGGACAGGTCGACTACGCAGAAATTCTGCAGCAATTGATAATACTTGAAGAACTCGTAGTTATCGAAATCTTTGACGATCTCTGCAAGCACCTCCTGCAGTCTGTGCAGGATGAACTTATCGAGATTGGTGAGCCTGTCGTATGGAACCGCGTCTACGGCAGGATCGAAATCCGTCAGGTTACCCAACATGAATCGCGCTGTGTTGCGCAGCTTTCGGTAGACTTCAGCCAGTTGAGCGAGCATGTTCTTACCGATTGGCACATCATCGGTATAGTTGACCGACGCCACCCAGAGCCTGAGCACGTCCGCGCCGTATTCCTTGATCACCTGTTCCGGTTCTACTACGTTGCCGACCGACTTGGACATTTTGCGTCCATTCTCATCAACAACGAAACCGTGGGTCAGCACTGCTTTGTAGGGAGCGCGACCATGCACTGCCACGGAAGTGAGCAGAGATGATTGGAACCATCCACGGTGCTGGTCGCTACCTTCGAGATAGAGTTCGCATGGAGTGCCGCGCAGCTCTTCGCGTTGATCAACGACGGCAGCATGAGTGACACCGGAATCGAACCAGACATCCATAGTGTCCGTCTCTTTGATAAATTCTCCGTGGCCACAAGAGCATTTGACGGAGTCACTGAGGAACTCTTTCTCGGTTCGCTTCCACCAGGAGTCCGAACCTTCAGTCTCGAAGATTTTGGCCACTGCCTCGATGCTCTCTTTCGTCATCAACGGCTTCTGGCAGTCCTTGCAATAGAACACCGGAATGGGAACGCCCCAGGTTCTCTGACGACTTATACACCAGTCGGAGCGGTTCTCGACCATTGTATAGATTCTGTTGCGGCCCGACGGGGGCAACCACTGAACTTGATCTATTGCAGCCAGAGCCGCGTCTCTGAAACCATCAACCGAAGCAAACCATTGCTCGGTAGCTCTGAATATCAAAGGGTTCTTGCAACGCCAGCAATGCGGGTAGCTGTGCGAATACTTGGAGTCGGCAAGAAGCGCGCCTATCTGCCTGAGGTGCTCGACTATTTCGCCATTCCCCTTCTTGATGTGCATCCCTTCGAACTGACCGGCCTCGGCGGTGAATACGCCTCGTCCGGTGACAGGTGATACCACGCCAAGGTTATACGTATTGCCGATCTCAAAATCTTCCGGACCGTGTCCGGGAGCTGTATGCACGCAACCAGTACCGACATCGGCGGTGACGTGCTCGCCGACAATCACGCGACTTCTTCTATCGAGGAACGGATGCAGGCACTCTAACAGTTCAAGAGTCTTGCCTTTTTCAGTTCCAAGTACGGAGACGGCACCGGGTTCGATACCAACGGACTTCAAGAAACTTTCTTTCAAAGCATCGACGACGACGAGAACCCCATGATTTTCAGTCTGCAAAAATTCATAGTTGAATTCAGGGTGCAGGCAGATTCCGAGGTTGCCTGGCAGGGTCCAGGGAGTAGTGGTCCAGATGACGAAGCTCACTTCCTGTCCAGCCGGCACAAAGTCCGGAAGCTTGTCCCTATATTCCGGATCAAGTTTGAACTTGACGTAGATCGAGTGAGACTGATGCTCCTGATACTCGACCTCCGCCTCAGCAAGAGCGGTCTCACATGAAATACACCATTGAACTGACTTGAGCCCTTTGTACAAGTAACCCGAAGTTGCCATCTTTCCGAATACACGTATTTGCGTTGCCTCGAAATCCGGTCTCAAGGTCACGTATGGTCTGGCCCAATCACCCCAGACGCCCAGACGCCGGAAGTTCTCTTCCTGGCCCTTCAAGTTGGCGAGAGCAAAGTCTCTGCAGCGCTCTCTCAACTCAACAGTACTCAGCGCGCTGCGGCCGCCCTTCACGCTCTTCAAAACCGCGTTTTCGATAGGCAATCCGTGACTGTCGTAACCAGGTACATACGGCGCATAGAAGCCGCGTTGCGACTTATACTTGGTGACAATGTCCTTGAGAATCTTGTTGAGAGCTGTACCTATATGGATCTTGTCTGACGAGAGATAGGGAGGTCCGTCGTGAAGTACGAACTTCTCGTTATCGTTTCTTCGGGCGAGCGCCTGCTCGTAAATTTTCTCATCATCCCAGAGCTTCTGAAATTCGACTTCTCGCACAAAGCTATTAGCTTTCATAGGAAAGTTTGTCTTTGGCAGATTGACCTTGTAAGACTTCTCACTCATTGCAGACTCTATCTCCAGGAATACTTCTAAAACGAAAAATGCCAACGCTTTCGCGCTGGCTGCAGTGAATTACCTACCTGCGACCAGCCTTATTACCGGATTATAATGACAGCGAACCGTTTCGTCGGCAGCGCTGTCTTCTTAATGAAAGTCCGGTTGTAAGGCGTAAGCATCAGCTTTGAACCCAAGTAAGTATGGACGCGGGCTACGTCATTCAATTAGAGATTCTAGCATAAGACCAGCATCTTTTAGGCGTCAACAGTTGCTGCGTTTGGGTAAACGAATGTAATTGACCGGATGGCAAGCGCTTCGCGGTTACAAGAAATAGAACATTTACCTGAGCGGTTTTCTGAGACAACCAGTCCTTGTTTCAGGTTAGCCTTTTCACATACCTGTTAAACTTGCTTCCTCATTCGTTGGAGTCCGGGCGGCCGTTTAGGCAGAGGCTGACAACGATTCTCGCGGTAGCAAACAAAGGAGCACGGAGTTGGAGAAAGAGAGAAAAGTAGCCTTTAGAGCCGCTCTCGAAGCGGGTGCTTTATTGAAGGAGCGGTTGGGCAATCTAACCTCGATCGACTACAAAGGCGCCTTCAATCTGGTCACCGATGTCGACAAAGCCGCAGAAATCTTGATTCTGGACATTCTTAGATCCGAATTTCCCGATGACACATATATTGCTGAAGAGAGTGGCAAAACACAAGGCGAAGTCAAAAGAAGGTGGTTGATAGATCCGCTCGACGGCACCACCAACTACGCACACACATATCCATTCTTTTCCGTCTCCATCGGTCTGGAGGTCGACGGAGAAATGGCTCTGGGAGCGGTTTACAATCCTATGACAGACGAGATGTTCTGGGCCGTAAAAGGCGGCGGAGCCTGGCTGAATGATGAACGCATCTCTGTATCCAGTACCACTTCGCTCGTCGAAAGCCTGCTTGCCACTGGTTTCCCACCGGAGCTCAGGGAAGCGAAAACAAAAGCACTGCATGAATTCGCCAACATGACTTCGGTCTGTCATGGGGTACGGAGAGACGGCAGCGCCGCCCTCGATCTGTGTTTCGTCGCCAGCGGCAGACTGGACGGCTTCTGGGAAATGAAGCTCTCATCTTGGGACGTAGCAGCGGGAAGCCTGATCGTCACCGAAGCCGGTGGCATGGTCAGCAACCTCGAAGGCGGAAAGTTAAACATCGATCGCGGCGATATCCTCGCCACGAATGGAAAAATCCACAAAGAAGTCTTCAAGTCCCTACTCGAGCTGAGCACAAGCATCTAGCCGTGCAAGTCAGCCTGCGCTGTTTCGCTGCAATGCGTTGCTAATCAGGCAAGGCGTCGCACGCGGAATCTACTCGAGCGCTTTGCGTTCCGCCTTGATTTCATCAGCTTTCTCAGGTTGCTTCGATCTGAAAAGCACCCTCTCATACTCTTTGAGAAAAGGTGCAGCACCGCTTTTGTCGCCACCCAGGGATTGCAGCAGCTTATGAGCCCTCTCGAATTCGACCAACGCCTCATCGTATTTTTTCATGTGCGCATAACTGGTTGCCTGGCCGGCGACGCAAAGAAAGACATTTCCCCTGTCACCAAGGTCAGTGGCAATCTTTTCGGCCTCAGCAAAATCACTGATAGAACCTTCGTCGGATCTCTCGAGCTCTCCCGAAAGCAAATATGTCGCCAATCTAAGCTCCGCCGGAATATTCTTGTACTGCTGGCACTCACGCTTCAGCTCCTCGAGCAGAAGACGTGCCTGATCGGTTCGCCCTTCTGAAATCTTTTCAGACACCCGCTTGAGAAGCCCCCTTAGAACTTTCACCGCCTCTTCCATGTTATTGTCGGCCAGCAATTTCCTGGCAAGCTTTACTTCAACCAATGTTTGGCCGACCAAATGATCCTGCGTATACATCGTAATTCCGAAAACTGAGATGATGGCAACAAAGAGCGCCACCGATCCATTGTTCCGCTTCTTCTCTTCCGGAGTGAGAATGCGCCTGCCATAAGGATCTAGCCTCAAGATCAGATCAAACGTGACATTGGTAAACCCAAGCAAAAGCGCATAGAAAATAAGCAGTATTCTGATCGGAGGAAAGATCAAAGAGGACACGATTATCCAAGTTCGCCAGTGTCCGCCCAATTCGCCGGCACGAATAGTGCAGAGCAGTATCAGGTGATACAACTTGTTTCGTGATTTGAGTGACTCCACAACACCCTCTTTAGCCCAGGTATTGTTCGGATCGAGTCTCAAAGCTTCTTTGAAGAAATCAGTAGCCTGATCGACATTCCCCCTACGCAATGCAATCCAGCCCTTGTTCGCATGCGTATAGGAATTCTCCGGCTCCAATCGCAGGGCTTCATCTAAGCCGTCATCCGCTTCACCATACTTGTTTAGAACAACCAGAGCTCTTGCTCTCGTGTTGAGACATCCGATATCGCGCGGGTCGACGGCAAGACCTTGCTCTGCGGCGTCTACCGCCGCTTGCCACTTGAGCGCCTGAACCTCCAGGTCTGCCAGATGTCCGTAATATCGAGCTTCATATGGCTCCAGCCGAAGCGCTTCCATTATGGACTTCCGCGCTTCTTTTATTTGCAGCTGATGATACTGAGCCACACTGAGAAAGTAAAACGCCGTATCCGACTCGGGGTCCAGCTGGAGCGCCTTTTTCAACTCCTTGTTCGCTTGTCGGAAGTTCGACTGAGCGAGGAGCACCGCCGCGAGCATAATATGCCCGGCCGGATCATCCGGCTCTGAAGCTAGATACCGACGAAACTCTTTCTCAGCATGAGCGTAACTGTGCTGCTGATAGAGAATCTCACCCCGAGCATAGTGCGCGTCTTTCATCAAATCTTGAGGTACTTGAGGATGTCGTCATAAAGTCCGCTTTCATTGGCATAGAGCGCGTAATTGCGGGCGGTGGCAAACCATTCCGCCGTGGATGGCTTTATGCTTTTCGCGGACTTCTCCAGATCCTTGGTAGTGAGGGGTTTTGGAACGCCTTCGCGCATCGCCTGCTGGATCTTCTCTTCTATTGCCTGATCGATCATTGCTTTGATATCAGCACCAGAAAAACGTTCTGTCTTTTTGGAAAGGTGCTCGAAATCGATGTTGTCGATTGGCTTTCCTTTGAGCATCACGCGCAGGCAGGCAGCTCGCGCCGGAGCATCCGGAGGCGGAACAAAGATAATACGATCGAATCGACCGGGGCGGCGGAAAGCCGGATCAACATGCCACGGCGCATTGGTCGCTGCAAGTATCAGCAGTCCGTCGTTCCTTGCCTCTATTCCATCAAGTTCATTGAGAAACTGGTTGATAACATGCCTGCCGCCCGCCGTCTTCATGTCTGTTCGACTGGCAGCAAGTGCATCGACCTCGTCGAAGAAGACAACGCATGGATTGTTCGCACGGGCAACCTCGAATATCTCATGGAGATTTCGTTCGCTTGAACCGATCCACATGTCGAGCACATCGTGCAATCCGACAATCATGAATCGCGACTTCACTTCACCGGCAGTCGCCCTTGCCAGGTAGGTCTTGCCGCATCCGGGAGGTCCATAAAGAAGAATGCCACCACCAATTTTTTTACCATAAGCTTTGTACGTGTCGGCATGCACCATCGGATAAATCAGCTTCAGCCGAACCTGCTCCTTTACGTCCTCCATGCCACCCACATCAATGAAGGTAATATCGCTTAATTCGAGAAGGTCGCTGGCTTTTGAGTCATGGTCGTACTCTACCGCTCTGACTTTGCCATCGACGACCGCGGCGGTCAATTCTGCACCAACACCCAATTTCTCGGCAAGGTTGCTGTCTGCGCTAGAAGGATCCGCCTGCACAGCCTTCTTGTAATACTGTACTGCTTGCTGAACCTTTCCTTCGTTTAACATCAGCCGGGCAAGAAGGACCAGAGCCCGACCGTCGCCAGGAGATTTCTTGGCCAGATCTTCGGCAAGAACAAGCGACTGACTGTATTTTCCTGCTTGAAACCATACCGTGGCAAGTCCGAGCATCACTTTCTCATCACTGGGCGCCAAGGATAGCGCTCGGCTGTATTCGCTCTCGGCTTCATCGAAGCGCCCCACCCCTACCAGCGCGTCCGCCAGAAGAATTCGCAAGGGGACATTATCGGGAGAGTGCTTCAGCGCCTCTTTCAGCCCGGTAATTGTATCTTCGCTCGACATCGTGGATCCTCATCGTTTAATAGCTTCTCTATAAGTTACCACTTCACGGCAACATTAACTTTAGCTGCAAGGGTTGACCGAGTCAGAACTGGAAGCGTATGCATGGCAAGGCTTCTTAGAATTCGGTGGGTTGTCCAAAGTCTCTCTTTGGCATGGACTTGATAGCGCCAAATCTATGCTAATTACCTTGCACGCCCCTCTTTTTATGAACCAGACGGTCGAATCTCCAGGCATTATGCAGTGGATTCATTGTTAAGAGGAAACGACCATCAGCGATTGAAATCACCGCTAAATGTCCACAACGTAGGTATGGAATTTGGAAAATTTTACTAGTACGCAAATGAGCCAAATAGAACCATCGCAAGACAAAGTAAATGTCGAGCTCAAACTTGTCGTTACCGATAGTCTTACTAACTCTCCGCAGCCTCTAGAACTCGGAGAGCACTACGAG
>CAYTDR010000271.1:0-3893 GCA_964436185.1 uncultured Candidatus Obscuribacterales bacterium
AAAAACTATTCCCTTGTGCCACGAGAGCAATGTGACGCCAATTGTTGCCGATGTAATCATCGCTAATAAACCAGTGGCAAAGGCACCAGCCTGACTGTCGACATCACCACGAAACGCAATCGTGATCGCAAAAGCTACTACAGTGAAGAACATTACTAGAGGTCTTCTAGCGGCAGCCCAATCAGGTGCCATACCGTATCTAGGCAAGTATTGCGGTACCAGGCTCAACAATGCCGCCATCCCTGATGCTCCAGCGAACCAGAGTATCAGTACGGTAATAATGTCATATACGGTGCCAAACCCATCACCTAGATACTTGTGAGTTAGATACGCAAGAGCCCGACCATTAGCCGGCTGACCGACTTCGAACAGATGCGGTTCGATCAACAGTGTCGTGACAATGCTTCCTGCGATCAGGAAAACACCCATGACACCGGCCACAATAACCAGGAGCAACCGAGTCTTGGCGATACGCTCTTGCAGGTCCTCTTCCGATGTTTCACCCTTAGTCTCAATCAGCCCCATCACAGCAACGCCGGTTTCAAATCCGGACAAACCGAGTGCCAATTGCGGAAACGCCACAGCAGCAACTGCGAGCATTTCGTGCTTAGTCGCATACTTCGAGTTTATAAGAGCGAGCCACTGATCTACCAGCTGAGGGTGCGCGACGATATGCATAATGCAAGCAGAAATTGCAATCAAATTGACGAACAGGTAGGCTGCCACCAACCAGACGCATAGCTGGATCGCCTCACGGAATCCCTTCAGAAAGACCGCTCCCAAAACACCAACGAGCACCAGGGTAAGAAGGACTCGATCTTTGAGGTAATCCGGCCACCAGGGATTCTCCACAATGTGTGACGTGGCATCGGCCGCGCACATCGTAATCGTGAATATGAAATCGGTCGCAGCGAAGCCGAGGATTACAAGCACAATTGTCTTGCCGGTCCATCCCGTGAACAGCCTCTCGAATATTGCAAAGCTTCCTTGTCCAAACGGGCTTTCCTTGGCCACCACCCAGTAGGTAGGAAGGGCACCAAGCAAAGTAATTGCGACAAGGAAAAAAGTCGATAACGGCGAAAGAACGTTCGCAGCAAGAAAAGACAGCCCCGGCTGAAATCCCATCGAGGAGAAATAGTCGACGCCAGTAAGACACATGATTCTCCACCAAGGATCCTTGAACTCTTCCTTGTGGTTTTTCCTATGCCCCTGAAGCGCCCATGCATACAGTTTTTTGGATCGGCTTACCACACGCGGCTCCTGGTGCTTTGGCGATTATCCATGTTGCGCGAATCTGTATGAAATCCCATAAAGTGTTTTGACTTGCCTAGCGTCCCAATTTAGCGGGCGAAAGATTTGTTTGCTCGCTCGAATACGACTTCAATATGGTAGTTCATAACGCAGTAAATAGCTGATCCCGCCACCCGAGCCACAATATCACAAGTTTCAAATGTTCATTTTTCAATATCAACATTAATTCACTCGGAATCCTCGAAAGGCAGCGCCGGATTGCCGACGAGACACCGGCGTTCAGCAGATATTCAGATTCACAGTTGCACGGCTTACCACTCAGCCAGTCCCGAAACCGCCATATATTCAGCCTTTCAGACCAGTCGAGCGGTCAATTTCATCAATCTCAAAATGTTGCGCCAGGTGCCGGAATTCCGACTTCTGGCGAGAAAATCCGCATTTCTCACAAAGGCGATAGAAAAAAATGCGCCCGGATGTATACAAGCAAAGTGAGTATGCCGTGATTAACATTACTTTAGATAAAACGGGTAGATAAAGCTTGTGGCCTCGGTTTAGCGAGCAACTCTGAATTCCGGTTGCAGCGCCCAGTTTAGGGAGAAGAGGGAGAATCGCCACCAGATGGCAGACCAGGTAAATCGAGAGGATTTTACTCCAGCGGACCCGCAACCTGGCGGTCTGCCGGATTATCTCGGCAATCAGGGCGATTCAATGGCACTACCATCCGTCGCAGGAGATGATGAAGTCTCTGTTCGCCTTGGACAATCGATATGGAACGGTCAGCCAGATTCTGAAGATGCCGTGCCTGACACAGTCGAGTCCTTTGGACCCAGCTTTTCCACGACCTTAGCCGGTCCTGATCTACAAACTCATCAGTCCATTCTCAAGCTTCTCGACCACATGGCTAACTTGACGGAAATGTCCCGTCAAACCCTCAAGGGGATAGGTGAGCTGTTCGAGCTCGAGCTCGCCGGTGACGCTGAGAACCCGCCAGAGATGGGCAATCGCGCAAGCTCCCCCAGTTCGCCATCGGCGATAGAACAACTTCCTGCAGCCCATAGCCTTCTCGCTCCGTTGATAGAAGCCCAAGCGACTGCTGAAGATCTCAATTTCACGGATATATTCGCCCAGTCGGTGACGCCCCCGGGTGAAAGTTCTGTGATCGCGGCTGAGTTCGGACCTGTCGTCTTGCCGCCTGAAAAGGTTGACCCAGCCAAGGTCCATAAGCATGATGCAGAACAAACCGATCCTGCTGACACCGACGAGCCGGTTGATGCCGAACAGGCTGACGTCGATCAGTCTGACGCCGACTCTCTCCTGACTCACGCTGGCACCGATGCTCCTGATGCCGATGTGCCTGTCACTGATTCCGCATCCGTTGTCTTATCCACTTCCAGCATTGTTGAACCTGTTGACCACACAGTCTCTGCTACGACCAGCATCGTCGAACCTGTTGATCACACAGTCCCTACGACGACTAGCATCGTCGAACCTGTTGATCACATAGTCCCTACGACGATTAGCGTCGTCGAACCGGTTGATGGCGCGGAGACTGTTGTTACAACGACCGCTCCAGTCGAGATTTCTTCAACCACAGAGCCACCAGTTATTGCTGGACACGAAGATTCGCCGCTGAGTGAATTGCTCGCTCATTTCGATGCGACATATGGTGTATCCGACGGACTCTCAGTGCTCTCCGATGTCCTGGGCTCACCCGCTGCCAGAAGCATGACCCGGACATTCCTGGATCGACAAAGAGTGTCCTCCACCGACAGATCGCCAATTGCCGATGTTGCTAGTCAGTCTCATCCAATCAACGATGGACCTTCTTCACTAGTTGAGGATCTAACAGAGAATCTTGATTCAGACAGAGGCAGAACTGAATCGCCCGTACCGCTGCAGACGCCGAATGATTATTCAACCTCAGTCGTTAATCGCTTGCAGTCGTACTACAGTCTCACAGCTAACAGCAGACCATCCACATTTTATGGCAATGAACCAACTTACAACGAGCTCATAGGCACGAGTGCCTCAACACCGGAAATTCCTTCAAGACTGACCGCACCCGGTCCGTCAGACAGAAGAAGAACGCCGACCATACCAGCCAATCAGCCGCCGATCGTATCCGATGGAGGCAGCGGAGCAACGGGATCAACGGATGACGCGGTCAGCGATACAAGCACTGCCACTCGCTCGATCAATCGCAACATCACGAACGAATCCGAAACAACTGTCGATCTCGGCGCTATCACTTCGAGAGTTGCAGCACGGTCATTCTTGAGCATAGCAAGAGCAGGTTCGGTCACAGGAGAAGACCGCGGTAGAACAAGCACTACTGACGATACCAGCACTCCGACTACAGAAGTAACGACTCCCTTGAATTTCACAGTAGAGGAAACCAATACAAGAAGGGTGGTCAATACTACAGGCGGTTCCACCGTGCCGTCGGCAGTAGAAGCTCCTCAGATCTCGTTACCAGTTATCCCGAGGACGACGAGACAGCAGTCGCCCGATTCTCCAACAAATAACGATGTCGTTTCTTCGTTCCTGGAGACCGTCTCAAACATAGTGCCGACCACAGATCTGACGATAAGGCCAGCCGCGCACAGGCCAGTTACAAGAGCAGTCCCCACAGAAGATACACC
>CAYTDR010000271.1:3903-8884 GCA_964436185.1 uncultured Candidatus Obscuribacterales bacterium
ATTCCTCGCAGTGAAACCGTCTCGTTAGGTGGAGCCTCACTCATCTCAGCAATTGAGCCCAACATTGGTCGACCGTTGGGAGATTCGGCTCCGGTGATCGTCCCGATGGCTTCCAGACCCGAGCGAACGCGGCTCGTTTCGGACATTGTCGCACCCACGGCAAATCTGTCGTTCACGGTTCCATTAGATACAGGCAGCACTCCGAGCCAAATTCGAACGGAAACAGGCGACACAACCTCAATAGTCTCCGCACCGGTTCCCAAAACTGATAGCTCAATTAGACCCAATTACACGGATCTTCTCCGCAACATCGCAAATCAGATCGAACAGCTCTCCATACCCCATAACGGTGGAGTAGCTGGCGGTCCTGGTTCCACGACAGGCGATACCACGGTAGCCTCACGAGTCGACACTCTTGTAAGAAACTTAGGACTCGCAGCCGAGCACCCTTCAGTGAGAACCCCTGGAAGTGAAGGCCCAGGGGTAGACACGACCCCTGTGACAATCTCGGCCTTGACGGTGCCCAGTGACAGCCAGGTTCCATTTACAAAGTCGAGAATCGGTATCAACATCGGCGGGACACCGGACCTGACCACTGCAAGACTCAATTCTGATCGCACCACCACGACTGGTATCACACAAAGTAGAGCTATAAACGAAACTGAAATCACAATATCAGGCTCCACGACTGATGCTACCGGTATTTTTGAACCAATGAGAGTTCTCGGAAGCGTTCCCAAGTCGCTTGCGAGTTCGCACGGAGAGTCAGATTCGACGCGAATCCCAGGAGTATCAGCAACGCCATTGAGGTCCGACGTCATTCAGATTTCAGGGAAAATCACATCAACAGTAGAGCTTCCACACAACGTTACAGAAACGCCGCGCGATCCTGCAGCCGCTTTTGTATCACCGGTAACTTCGCGCGCTGAAACAGAATATACGAGGCTTCCTGGAACCACTCCAGCCACTCCTGTAACCCCGATCGTAGAATCGACCCGCACCGCTGGAAACGTTCCCGCATCGCCGTTAGCTCCGCTTGCCGACTCGACTCGCCTTCCTGAAACGATTACCACACCGCTCCTGGCTCCCCTCAGTGAGTCTACGCTGCCTCGCACCACTGCTACCGTACCAGTTGGACCGGTCACTTCAACCAATGAGTCGGCACCGATCCGCACTACTGGAACCGCATCGCTTGTAACACCGCTCAGTGAGTCGATTCGTCTTCCTGAAACTGTCATCACACCGCTCGTGTCACCCCTCAGTGAGCCAACTCTGCCCCGTACTACTTCCACCGTACCAGTAGTACCGGTGACTTCGACCAATGAGTCGACATCGATCCGCACGACTGGAGTCGCATCGCCTGTAACACCACTCAGTGAGTCGACTCGCCTTCCTGAGACTGTTACCACACCGCTCGTGGCGCCCCTCGAGTCACGTACCACTGCCACCGCGCCGGTGGTACCGCTTATGCCGACCAGTGAGTCGACACCGACCCGCACTCCTGTGGACATTCCAACATCTCTGGTGCCTCCGCTCAGCGACACCGACCCGATCCGTGTTTCGGGGACTGTTCCAGCATCTCTCTTGACTCCGCTCAACGGCACAGGGACTCGCTCCGCATCGACTATTCCTACCGCGGCTCGTTCGATGGAAGCCATACATGAACCTGGTCTCAAATCACTTCGGACTATTGTGGATCTCCCTGCAACGACCGCCACAACAATAGACAATCCGACGCAGCCCGCTACAACTACAACGAAAACTGACCGAGTAGTCACATCCATTCCCGACCTTCCGCACAACGAGGCCGTGCCGCCGGTTCGAACTCTCGTTGATCTCAATTCGACAACCGTCACGGCCATTGACAATCCAGCACTGCCCATCACAACTACAAAAATCGGTCGAGTGGGTTCATCGGAACTTCCTCACAGCGAGTTCTTGCCCACCGTACACACCAATGGTGGTGTCGACCAGAGTTTAGCTCGTTCGCTCAGGGACGGTACTCTCGGAACTGCTCCCACATTGACTGGAGCGAACGGCACAGTTCAAGATGTGGGTCCCGCCACGCTCTCAGGCAGTCTACCGATGCGGCCCGTCGACTTGACTCGCATCATTCCAGGCACGTTGACTGACATTGCAAGAACTAGAGTGGCACCGGCGGATTCCGGAATCCCGACACCTATCATTCGATTAGACAATGTAATGCCCGCCAACAGTCGCATCAACAATAATGTTGAACTGCCTGGACTGCAACCAATTGAAGGTCGAGGTTCGATCAACGTTCCAATCGACAAAACTGTAAAAATTCAGTCTGTCGACGAGGGACTCAGGAATCCTCCGATATCGACTCCAGGAATTACACCTGGGCTACCCGTCAACTCAATCCCAAGTACCCTTGCCTCTCCTGAGATCAGAAACCCCGGCAGCAGCGCCCTTCTTGAAAGTTTTCCACTGACTCCGGAGAGTTCGCCAAGATCGCGGATAATAGTTCCGAACAACGTCGCGGGCGTGGATAGTTCGCTTCCAGTTGACCTAAACTTACCAGGGCCGACAACGGACCACATTGCTCCCAGGTTGCTGGATAAGCCATTCAAGGTTGGGACTACGATGACTGGCGAAGGCCATGACGTGGTCACAGACCACAACTCTTCATCATCCGCTCGGATAGAACGTCCCAGTACAGTGGCAGTGCCCAATACGACAACCGTACCGCTCTCCAGCGATACAACCAGAATATTATCTGAACCACTTAATACCGCACTCAGAGCTGGCACAGAGGTGCTCTCGCGCCTACAGCCACAGCACGACAGCAGAAGCCTGGCCGATATTGAGGGTCCGCGCCTTCCAGCAGATCCAAGTTCAGTTCGTCACGTTGATGCAAACCCGGTAGAACGACTAATTCACAACACAGACTTCTCGCGGATTTTGGGACAAACCTCGCTGTCGGATAGTGAGAAAAGGAACGAAAATCTGCCTGCCGTGAGAGATCGATGGCCGACTAACCAGACAGACCCAAACTCTCTCATCAACCGACTGCCGGACATCGCATCCGCTACTGCCAGATCGCTCTCACTTGGCGAAGTTCCAACACCGACACTAAGGACGACCAATCTTTCAGGCGAGGATCTTTCGCTCAACAGGTTCAACAAGACTAATTCAATAGAACCGTTTGCTGATTCCAGACGACTTCATACCGGCGAGGGTGCAGCTCTAGGCACGACAGACGCTCTAATTCGATCGCTGACACCCGAGAGTGACACCAAAATTCTCGGTGCAGTACCGAATATGGTACCGGATAAATTCGGTCCGGACGCAGTCCGAGATCTAACGGCACTTGGCGGAAGAAACCATCCTCCAGGTAGTTCTGCGGACCTACTGCGTCCCTCTACGACTGCTCAGCCACATCGTCTTGACATAACCGCGGAAATCAACCCGACCCAAGGTGCTTCGACGCTACGTGCTGACGCGCGAATTGGTCCGAACAGCTCTGCCGGTAATGAACTCGGAGTTAATGCTAGTCGCATTTCAAACGATCAAGGCTTGAGAACTGCTGGAGCTGGACAACCTCTGGCAGAAGTCAATTCAAACCCTAATTCGACAGCCACAAACAGCATCACTTCAGACGTTGCAAGAGTGCCAAAGTCTACCGGCACGGGCGAGCCAGGTGATACAGCAGGAACGATCACAAACTCAACCACCGGCACCACCGCTGCAGCGACCACGCACCCAGTCGTCACTCGGGTGGCGAGCGATATAGCTTCATCAGCCACAGACGCGCGCAGGAACCCGCTTGGGGTCGGCGGTACCACTCCAGGTACCGAACCTCTGTCAGCAGGGACATCAGATTCACGCACCGCCTCTACACGTACTGGTAGCGGACCTCTCGCCGTGACGCCCGACGTCCGGGCGCTCGACACGACCACCGGCGCTACCACTCCTGAAGGTCGACTGGCTGCCGCCCCTGCTGTCAATCGATTCGGTGGTGAAGGTACTGTACATGCGGCGCATGTTGGTCGACCAACGACCAATGCGGTGGACCATACAGTTACTAGCCCTGTCCATGAAGGTACAACTTCCGGAACGTCTGATGGCAGAATGACCTCAGTGACTTCAGGCGTCAGAGCTGAAGTCACTCCACTGGCGGCATCTGACGTCCGTTCATCAACAGTCCCGATCAATCATACGGTGAGCGACAGCAATCCGGTGACGATGGCAGGTGATCGAACTTTAGGTACGGGTTCTGGCAGCACACGCACTGCCACTACAGGTAGTGCAATACCGCTCAGCACAACGGAGACGCCAGATACTCGAACAACAGCCGAAACAGTCAGCCGCGATAGCCTCACTGCCGCAGGTACGGAACCTCTCGGTCCCTCGACCAGACCGGTAACAGGGCAATCCGTTCTCGGCTCTTCTCAAGTTGCCGCACGGCTGCCTGACAATCCGACAATCGGCGTGGCCAATCAAACAGCAGCAGATACGCTCGCTACAAGAAGCGCTCTCGACAGGCGACGTGACGAAGATCAAGCTGAAACTATCAATCCATATCATTACGTCTCTGCGACCGACAATGACTCTAACCCGGTCGACACGGACAACAGAGACAGTGCAGCGACTCATCACGTGAGCACTACGCCGCCAAGCACCTCGACAAGACCCACGCACCAGATCACCAATGACTCGCCTAGACCGCTAGACACGACTCCTGCGATAACGCCGCATGCTCAGCCGGATGGACCGTCCGTAGGCGATCGGTACATGGCACCAGCACCGTATGTGCCACCAGTCATACATGACACCGCGCACGTGGTGCAGACCGCCAGAGGACAATCCGGATACACTCAAGACAGCGGTTCCGCATCGGATCTGAGAGTTGTCTTGCCTACCCGAATGGCTACTTCGTCAGGGAAGGTGGCAAGAGTCGCAGCCATGCTTGAAGAAGCGGTCAAAAGCGTCACCGCTACAGAGGGATCTACGCTGG
>CAYTDR010000272.1:0-8880 GCA_964436185.1 uncultured Candidatus Obscuribacterales bacterium
AGGCGCAGACCTCCCGCTGATCAACGCATCCTAGAAGTCTTTGAGAATCGTAAATGTTGTTGCGCACGAGCAGTAATATGACGAAGTCTTGCCCGCTTGACTTGGCAAGTTCTTCCTCTAATATATCCGCACTTGCAGCTAGTGCTGCGGTCGCCATCACGTCGTTAGCTCTGTCACTGATGTATCTGCTTCGCTTTCGAAGTTCGCTACCGTCGGTTGAGTTCTGGCGCGACCACTCGAGCAGCAATTTCTTGCTGCTTGCTGTTTATGCTATTTCCCTCCTCGCTATCTTCGTTCTGTGCTGTAGCAAAGGAAGAGCTGTATCGATCTCCAGAAGCCTTTGGTGGCAAGACAAATCGATCTGGTTCGACAGAATTTCGGCATTCATGTTGATCGGTTACTGTTGTCTTTCCTGGCTGCTTTTCCCTCATGCGGGATTCGGGACTGCGCTTGGCGCTATTGCTTTCGTCATTCTTCGGTCAAAAATTGACTTCGTCAGAAGCATTCTCAGGTCTTCTTTTTTACAGCGCGTGGTACCGCCTGTAGCGCTATTCGTTCTAGCAACTATCGCGTTGGTGCCAGGATTGCTAACGGCAGTCTCGTTTGACGGATGGTGGTCCGGATATCTCGTACCGGCAGAAAACTCGTATTCAGTGGTTATGTTAACGGGCGACAGATTGGCGGCCGGTGCCTTACTCGGTCAGGATGTTTTCCCCAGATATGGTTGCATCGCACCGATTCTGTCGGCTGTCTGGCAGAAGACCGTGGGGAATATTTCCTTTGGCGCATATATCGGCATAGTTATGTGGTGTCAGGCTGTTTTCGCTCTCCTTGCCATGGTTTCATATCGAAGGTACGCACGCAGAATATCCTTGTCCTGCCTTTTCGCGCTTTCGATGCTGCTAATTCCATTCAGCACGAGCAGCATTCATGTGTTCTATCCCAATCAAGCCGCAATTCGATTCATTGGGCTGCCGATCGCCATCTGTTTTTTGTCGTCTCTTCCTCGCTCACCTCGCGCGATCTTTGCCGGCACTGGTTTGCTCTCTGGCCTACTGCTCCTCTTGAATTTCGAGATCGGAGTGGTAGCTTCGGCTGGTCTCCTTAGCTATCTCGTCGTGATGCACAGGCGCTTTGCTCCCAGTCGAAGGTCAGTTGTCGAGGCGGTTTTGCTATTCGTTGCGGGCTTCTGTCTTGCCTTCGGCATCTTTATGAGTGTTGTTTATTTTGCCCTTGGACAGTCCCTCAGTTTCTCTCAGCTCATGAGGTCACTGGTGCCGTTTGGCACTGTTGTTGCCTCCGGAAACATAAGCGGAAACATTCAGCCCATTATGATTATTGTTTTCGCGCATTGCTGTTACGTTTTGCTCAAGACGACCTGGCTATCCTCGATCGGAGAGCTTAATCACAGACAGTCAATGCGTGTCGCCATCTCGGTTATGGCACTCCTTTGGCTTGCGTATTATGTGAACAAGCAGAGTCTCTACGCGGTTTCCGGCTCCTGCTTCCTGTATGGTTTCTTGCTCATAGACGTATTTCGAACGGCCCTTTTGAAACGTCCTTTGACTAATCGTTTTGTTGAGAATCGCACCAACGCGGCTCTCATAATTGGAGCTGTAGCGGTGCCTTTTGCCTTTTCACTTCTGATCCATCACTGGCCGAAACTATCTGACTCTTGCGGCAGTCTGCTGGTTTCGAACCAAGCCCAGGCGCCCCTGAGGAAAGTATCCGGTGTTTATCTAAGCCATGAGCTTGCAGGCTCGCTTTTGAAAAAGGCTGACTATGTACGCGAACATGCAACTAAATATGGTGCGGTCGCTTATGTGACCAAGCACGCGGCGCTGATGCCCAAGCTTTCCGGGCGATTGTCCGATACCGGGATGGAGAGCACTTACTACGACATCAGATCTCCCAAAAAAATGAACGAGTTTGTCAGTAGTTTGGTCAATTCAAAACGAGACTACCTATTGTTCGACGCCGTAAAGGACGAGGCAACCCCATACGACAAATGCATAGTTATGGTCGAGGAAGCGATTTCGCCATATTACGAACGTTGTGACTCCGTCGCTGATTGGGATGTCTGGCGGCTAATAAAGAACTAATCGTGCCCACCTATCTATGATTGAAGTAGTTACTGAAGTTTAAATGAGTAACTACTTATGACTTAATGACAATGGTATGTCAGGATATGTCGGGAGTTCGTCTTGATAACCGGGGCTAACTCATGCATTCGAACTCTTTGCGCGACGAGAAGACGTATGGCAGATACCTCGACTGTTGAACTACTTGGCCAAAAAGACAGCCTTGCTGCTCCTGCGTTGTCCAACCTTCCTCGACACGCCCGATCTGAAAGAGTTTGGTTGCAGTTGGCGCTGTTGGTCGGGCTTTGCGTGCTTGTCAGAGTGCCATGGGCTTTCATTATTCCGATTAGCGAAGCTCCCGATGAGGGTGCTCACTACTGGGTAATGAGCTTCATCTTCAACAACATGCGTTTGCCGGGACTGGCCGATGCTGTGCAAGTCCCGAATGCAGCGTACTATAGCGCGCTCTCGACGATCAGTTATGTTCCGCATTTGATCATGGCTGCGCTGTTTAGATGTTTTGAGCCTGCTTTGGCATTTCGATTCGGCAGCGTCATGATGTCCGCGGTCGCGGTAGTAGCGGCATTTTTCATGGGGCGGGAGGTGTTTCCGAATTCACGTTTGTGCACACTTGCTGTGCCGCTTTTTCTCGTGTTCCATCCGCAGCTCGTCTTTGTCGGTGCATATTCAAACAACGACACCAGCTCCCTCGCTGTATCTTCGTTCCTCCTTCTTGTTTGCGTTCGCATGATCAAATATGGTCTTTCATCTCGTCTTGCTGTCGCGCTCGGCGTCCTGGCCGGGTTGCAGGCGGCTTTGAAACCGACGGGATATTGCCTATTTCCAACCATCGCGCTGTCTCTGGTGTTCGCGGTCCTGATGCATAAGCAGACGAGGAAGGAGATTTTCTCGTTCTTGATTCGAGCTGCCCTTCTTGCCAGTGTCGTAGCCGCGCCGCAGTTTTTGAAAAACATAATTCTATTCGACGGCGATCTGATGGGTACCAAGACCATGCTGCGACTTTGGGAAAAGTTCTATGGTCGGGTCGAAACAGTTTATCCGTGGCCTGTGATAAATCACACCAATTGGCGGTATTTGCTGCATGTCTCGTTCTGGGGCTCGTTTGGTAATATGGATAGGCTTCTGCCTGGGCGGTTCTATAAGTGGTGCACATGGCTGTCGGCGCTGGTGGCTCTCGGGTATGTCGTTGGCATTACATTTAGTGCGCGTGGGTGGGTGAAACAACCTCGATTGAGCAGGCTGGATCTGACTCTATTCACGGTTATGGCTTCGTGTCTGCTATTTAACCTGGTCGGAACTGTAATCTCTTCTGCCTTTTTGAACGGCGCCGGTCCAGCTCAGGGACGATATCTGTTCCCCTCGGAAGTGGCGATTGCCGTGCTCATCACAGGAGGCCTGAGCCTGTTAGCGGGCAGGTTGAGAGCCATACCGATAACGGCATGTTTGCTGCTCATGGCTGGTGGCACTATTTATGGTTGGTGCATGCTCTATCCGATCTACGGTTTCAGCCTGAACGTCATTCGATAGTCCGATCGATGCAATCACCGGTGCAAATGCGGCGGTGACTTTCCTTAGACCTGAGCTGCGGATACCCAAGCACCTATTTCCATGGTGAACATGACTGAGTTCGGCCCTGGTTGCCAGAATTGATGGTGGATTAATCCGCGGGGTGGCCACCCTCCGTGGGCGATTTGTGGAGAATTTGTAGGGGATTAGAAAATAATCAGGCTGAGAGCCGCTCTTCGCGTCTCCAATTGAAAAGAGTCTGTACCCCAAGTTTTCGAGAAAACGCCGACTCTGCACCATTACTTAGAAAATTATCTTTCAGATAGACAGCACCCTAGACCGGCTATGTTGTAAAGTCATCAGGCTTGCATAGGTGCTCAAGCACCGAATTTAGATATTGGGAAATATGGTGCTTAGGCACCACTACTGAGTGACATTGATGCGTAAAACCGCTTTAGAATCAACTCCCGTAGCGTCGGGCGGGCTGCCCACGTCAGATCGAGCTAAGAATACGATGCTCACTGCCGACGAGGAGCGAAAACCTCAACGCTATCCGTACGAGACTATTGCCGACAACGAGCGGGAACACTTTTGGTTCATTGTTCGCAACGAGCGCATCAGTGGGCTCATGAAGCAGTCGATTCAAAACTGGCCTTCGGCAAGATTCCTCGAAATAGGTGCGGGCACTGGCAATGTACTTGGGCACCTTTGGGAAGAGGGATTCCAAAACCTTACCGGATGGGAGATCGTGGAGAATGGTCTGGATATTTGCTGGCAGCGCTATCCGAACATTTCCTTTTCGAGAACCAACTTTCTCGAACTCAAAGAAGGTGATACTGCATTCGATGCTATCGGCATGTTCGACTGTCTGGAACACTTTCCTGACGATCAGCGACCGTTGAAAAAGGTTCGCGAACTGTTGGTGCCGGGGGGTAAGGTCTTTCTGACTGTTCCTGCACACATGTTTCTCTGGACGGTGATGGATGAGATCTTCGGCCACTATCGACGTTACAGCAAGCGCGAGCTTGGAGAATCCCTTGAGTCTGCTGGATTTACCGATATTCGATTGGCGTATTTCATGGCACCGCTGGTGCCACTAGCGATGATCCATCGAAGTAAATTACGAGTGCCGAAAAACGCTACAGAAGAACAGATTGATGCAATCATGCGCAGAGAGACCAGTATCCCGCTGCGACCCATCAACTCAGCTATGCTGGCGATTGCAAGGCTGGAGCAGAAGCTGATGGGAATGAGAGACCTCAATTTCGGTGGGTCTGTTCTAGCGGTTGCCACCAAACCGCTCTAACTTAGCTCGCATCGTTCGTCCCTTCCTTCAAACAGAATCACGACACAGAGTGGCGCCGATCGCCTGCGGGTCCGGGATGCATGGCATCATAGTTTACGCAGATCGACAAGCGAAATTTCGATCGTCTGCGAATCCATGCGATGCGTTGACCCGGCAATTCACGCGAATACTAAGAAGCGCGTATTGCAGAATTTCGTACTTACTCAGACGAAATCTGTTCTGGCGCAAATGGCAAACATTTAATCCCTGTGTTCGAGTGACAGGCTTTCGTCCTCATACTCCCTCCTACTCATGTGAGAAAACAGAGGGTACGAGCTGTCCCTACGTGCGCAGGACACATATAAATATGATTCGAAATAGCGGGAACATGCCATCATCGGCGGCGTCTTCTCGCTTATTCGAATCAGGGCAGTCGCATCCTGATGACAAGCCATGCATACCAGACACACGATCAGGAAGATTCTAATTGGCAGAGGCAGCAATTATCATTACTCTGCTATAGATATTCGGAATGTTAAACGGAGTCGACAAGAGGAGGTTCCCATGACGGCATCAGTCCAGAGAGAGAGCAGAAGAGCGAGAGCGATTGTTTCTGCCTTAGTATTCTCGTTATCGTGCTCACTTGCTCCGTCGTTGCCATCAAGCGCACACACACTCAAGGGCGGAGCCAGCACCACCAAGTGCACCACTTGCGGCAAGGCATCAGGAACCTACTTCCAAAGACATCCAAAAGTAAAGAAAGCCACAGTGGGAGCCGGACTCGGTATGGGCGTCGGCGCTGTGACCGGGTTGGTTACCAGGACAGGTGTTGTCAGAGGTGGTGCGATTGGTGCCGGCACCGGCGCTGGAGTCGGTTTGCTTCAGGGCAGCGAGACAATGCAACGTCACCCGATCATGAAAGACCTTGCACAGGGAACTCTCGTCGGAGCAGGCTTAGGTCTGGCCTCGCATAAGGGCAGAGGCAAAGGCAAGAAGACTACCCAGAGTGCAGTGGCAGGCGGTGCTGTAGGACTGGGAATCGGGCTCTTGAAGAACCTCTAAAGTCGCAATACTTTTGAGAGTTTAGCAAAATACAACAAGGCGGGCATCTCAGGGGTATCTCTGAGATGCCTTAGCATTAGGGACCGGCTTTAACAACAGAAGATGAGCGCGCAGCACGAACCGCGGATATTGAATATGAGAACTCTTAATTCGGCGGCGGAACTATACGAATGTCCGGCGGCAGACTGTAAGATATGTAGAAGACAGGCATTGCATTCTGCAGAACAGCGGCAGCTCATTATTGCCTGGCAAGCGACAGCGAACAAAGATGGCAGCATCCTGGAGCGAGCGAGTGGTCAGGCAATTCGAAACAACGCGACGACGCAAAAGACCGCAATCAGAAGATCTTCGAGATCTCATGCTGACAGCGAGAAAAGAGGCTCTCGCTAAATACTTCTGGGAAGAGCAGGGCCAGTCGTTTCTTTTGTCGGTTCTCTATCGAGAAGATACCAAGGATTTTAAATGGCAGTTTTTTGCCGTCGTCAATGAAGAGGCTGTCGAGCTGTTTCATCAAACCGGCGCAGATTCGCTGTTCATTTTCAGCATCATGACCAAGATGATATGGCAGCAGCTAGAGGCATCGATGCAGGAGATGAGAAGCACTTTTACTAACGTTCCTACCCTGCAAAAATTACAAGAACAAGCGCAATCGCGTTTGGTCGAGCAGACCTTCGACTTTATTCCAGTAATCGAGCTGCGAGAGTCGGTGACGAAACCGGAGACTTTTTCCGGCAGTCTCAAGCTAGTTCACATCACCAACGTCATTCAATCGGTAGCCAGTGATAAGCAGACTGGCAGGCTGAGAATTCAACGAGACAATGCCTGGGCAGATGTCTACTTCGTTAAAGGTATTCCTGTCCATGCCAAAGGTTCTCGAGGAATGGGAGAGGACTGCTTTTTGCAGGCAATGTGCTGGAAGGAGGGCGACTTTCAGTTCGAGTCTCATCTCATTACCGACGAACGGACTATAGAAACTGAGCTCAATTCGCTCATACTTCAGGGCGCCTTGCTTCTCGATAACACCGAGTATCTCAAATCGCGCGGACTGAAAATGGATTCGCTGCTCAGGAAAGTAAACAACTTTTTGACTGAGCGCGAATTTGATCAAGCGCTCGTCAAGGAGCGCATCTTCAACAGCGAGTTGATCAAGTCGCTCTATTTGACAATTGATGGGTCAAGATCCGTAGACCAGATCGTCAACAAGTTCAATCTGGCAAGAAGCCAGTGGGTACACGTCCTCACCAGTCTCATTCGCGCAGACCTGGTAGTCATGTGCGCTCCGACTTCAAACTCTCAACCGCTCGAGATCGAGCCGAAGCAGATCGAGCGCGAGCTCTACGATTTCAAAAGGCTTCTCTCGCAACGAGACACCGGGCTCTTTCAGTACAATGCGCTCCTTGTCTTGCTGGAGCATGATGAACAGTTCGGACAGAAACCGTTGACTCTTGCAATTGTGGATGTTCAATTGGGCAGCCGTCAGTTGGCGATCCGCTCGGTTAGAGACTTGTGCGATGTGTTCGAGCTGGCGCCTGATTTCAAAGGAATGGTCACCCACTATGATGGTGATCGGCTGGCAGTCGTCATGCCGGGGACCGACGCCGTGAAAGCCGCAGACTTGTTGACCAGAGTATATTGCACAATCATCAACCCGGGAGAGCCAGCACCCAAGACCACAGTAGATGGACGGCCCTTGCCGCCCCCGCTCAGCATCGGGATTGCCTCCTTGCCGGAGGACGCAGACAGTATCGGTTGCCTTCTTGCGGCTGCAGAGCTGGCTGTCCAATCGGCGATGAAACACGGCAGCCGAGTGGTGCTTGCCAGAGAGGTTTGAGACTCTCAGACATATCTAGTATGCTATAGCGAGCTGATCGAGCGGCTGCAATCGCACCTTTCGGAAAGAGCTTTCTTTCGAATTGCTGAACGATGCTGTCGATCTTCGGCGCGTGAGTATGTAAGTTTACTTATGGTGCTTGGAATGACTACAACAAGTTTGAAAGAGACTCCTCTGGCTGATGCCCATCGAAAACTAGGAGCGCGGATGGTCGATTTTGCCGGCTGGAATATGCCCGTGCAATACAAATCTATCGTTCAAGAGCATATGGCGACGAGAACCAAAGTGGGATTGTTCGATGTCTCCCACATGGGCGAGTTCGTCGTCACCGGCGATAAGGCCTGGGAATTTCTTCAATACATGGTGCCCAACGATCTCAAAAAATTGAAAGATGAGTCGATGCGGGCAGTCTATTCTCAGCTCGTGAGAGAGTCCGGCGCTACCGTAGATGATTTGATTATCTATAAGAGACACACTGATTTTCTGCTTGTCGTCAACGCTTCCAACATTGACAAAGATTGGCAATGGTTAAGTGAACATGCCACTACGCATGGTGGAGTACAAATGGTGGATATCTCCGCTGATACAGGACTCCTGGCGATACAAGGTCCAAAAGCTGTGGAGCTCTTCAGTGAAATCGTCGGCAGTTGGGTCGCTGACATGCAGTCATTCCAGTATGGCGAAGCCACCATTGACGGTGTCGATCTGGCTTTCGGCAGAACGGGATATACAGGAGAGGATGGTTTCGAAATCCTGGTGCCCGCTAACAAGACTGAATGGTTGTGGAACAAACTACTCGAGCGCGGTGCGAAATTCGAGATTGAACCGTGTGGTCTCGGTGCCCGAGATACACTTCGCCTGGAAGCGGGGCTGCCACTTTATGGTCACGAGCTGGAGGAGCATATCTCTCCTATCCAAGCCGGATTAGGCTGGAGTGTGAAACTGAAGAAAGGGGACTTCATCGGAAGAGAAGTACTCGATCGTCAAAAGAATGAAGGCTCACAACAAGCAGTTGTATGTCTTAAAGCAGAAGGCCGGGCCTTGCCGAGGCAGGGATACGATGTTTTCCACGGTGATAAGCAAGTCGGTCAGAT
>CAYTDR010000273.1:0-8874 GCA_964436185.1 uncultured Candidatus Obscuribacterales bacterium
TGAGCCCACCATCCTCAACCGCTTGCTGCAACAGCTCCGCCATTTGAACGGCATCGGCAAGAGACACGGAGTCGCCGGCAACCAGAAATAGATCCAGACTTGCATCGATTGCCTTGGCAACAGTTTGACGTTGCTTAATCATTCCCGCAGTAGGAGCCATGCCCAGTGCGTCGGCAATGACGACACCTTTGAAGCCCATCTCTTTTCGAAGAATATCGTCCAGAAACCTGCGAGAAAGTGTCGCCTTGTTTTCGCGATCGATCTCTGGAAAAAGAATGTGGGCAGTCATGACCAAGGGGATACCTGCCGCTATCAGCGCTTTGAACGGAATTAGTTCTCGCTGTCTCAATTCCTCGAGCGTCAGCTCAACCACTGGCAATCCCCAGTGAGAGTCGGTCTTTGTATCTCCATGCCCTGGGAAATGTTTCGCGCAAGCTGCAATGCCATTTTCTTGCAGCGTTTTCGCAAATGTGACAGCAGCTCGGCTGGCTTCTTCAGCGGTTCTGCCAAAGGATCTCTCATTGATAACCGGATTGTCCGGGTTGCTGTGGATATCTGCGACCGGTGCGAAGTTGACATTGATTCCAAGCGACTTCAGCTCGATTGCCATAGCTTCGGCTACCGCCGCCACGTTCGACGTGTATTTTGCAGCGTATGGAAATCTGGTGATAGGCTCGGGAGGACGAATTACGCGACCTCCTTCATGATCTATAGAAACGATCAGTGAATCACGATGAATTACTTCTCTCAGCTCTCCGAGCAGTTTTTCGTAAGTTGATAACCAGGTGGAATAGTCCGCACCTTCCAGGAAATTTCGTTTTCGAAACATGACAGCTGACGGCTGTAATCTCTCCAACAGTCTCTTTTCTTCATCAGTTAAGCGGGTTCCGCCAGGCTCAACCAAAAAGTTTTTTCCATATCTGGACAACGCAGAACCCGTCATAGAATCTCCTCGCCTGGAACTATCCATGCATAGCGAACCCTTCACTTCGAAGGTTCGGGGCGAAATTATAACATTTGGCCGACTTTCTGGGTCAGACAGTTAAGTCCGATTGCAGAATCAAGAGCTAGTGGGAAGGGCGCCACTGCCAATGGTGCGATCTTCGCAATGCCACTATTGTGTGTTGTGCACCGCAGATGGTGGATTGCCGACCGCTGTGGAAGGCACGGGTTCCGAACTGCCGCCCTTGGATTGATGGGCAAGCATGGCCTCCACGAATCCAACAAAGAGCGGATGAGGGGTTTCAGGTCGCGATTTCAATTCCGGATGGAACTGGCAGGCGACGAAATAAGGATGCTCCGTCAGCTCGATCATCTCGACGAGGTTCTCATCAGGGGAGAGCCCGGAGAACACCAAGCCATGCTGTGCCAAGTTTTCACGATGCTTGTTGTTGACTTCGTAACGGTGACGGTGTCGTTCAGAAATCTCCGGCTGGTAGTTATAAACTCTCGAGGCGATAGTGTGCGGTTTAAGATGACAGGGATAACGGCCCAGTCTCATGGTTCCACCTTTGAGAACCACGTTGTGCTGATCGGGCATCAAGTCAATAACCGGATATGGTGTCTTAGGCTGAAACTCTGTCGAGTGAGCTTGGTCCATGCCGGCTACGTTGCGGGCAAACTCGATTACAGCGGTTTGCATGCCCAGGCATAAGCCCAGATAGGGAATCTTCTCTTCCCTGGCAAATTTCGCTGCCTCGATTTTCCCCTCAATGCCTCTGTCACCAAATCCACCCGGAACCAGCACACCGTCCGCTCCTATGAGATACTGCGGTGAGCCGTTTTTCTCTATATCCTCGGACAGAATCCAGTCGATCTCGACTGCTGCTCCCAGTCTTATACCAGCGTGTCTGAGCGCCTCGACAACAGAGATGTAAGCATCCGAAAGCATGACGTACTTCCCGACTATGGCAACCTTCACGTGCCTGGTAGGACGTTTTTCGCGTTCAACCAACGCAGTCCATTCCTTCAAATCGGGCTCTTCGTTGGGCAGATGAAGTGTCTGCAGAACTTGTTTGGCAAGACCCTCTTTCTCGAGAATTATCGGCACTTCGTAAAGATGTTTCACATCCTTGCAAGTGATGACCGACTTGATATCTACGTCAGTGAAAAGCGACAACTTCTCGCGAATTGACGAGTTCAGTGTTTGTTCCGTGCGGCAAACGAGAATGTCCGGCTGAATACCGAGACTTCGCAGCACTCCGACGCTGTGTTGGGTGGGCTTTGTCTTCAGCTCGTTGGTGGTTTTGAGGGCGGGAATCATGGTGGCGTGAATGTAGCAAACATTGTCTCTGCCCACGTCTTTGCGCATCTGCCTGATCGCCTCGACGAAGATCAAGCTCTCGATATCGCCGACCGTTCCACCGACCTCGACAATTACAATGTCTGCCTGCGACTGCGCAGTAGCCTTTTTCAGGAAGCCTTTAATCTCGTTGGTGACGTGCGGAATCATCTGTACCGTTCCGCCCAGATAATCTCCCCGGCGTTCTTTCTCCAACACGCTCTTGTAAATCGAACCGGCTGTCACGTTGTTCATTCGGCTGAGATCCATGCTGATGAATCTTTCATAATGACCGAGGTCTAGATCTGTTTCAGCGCCGTCTTCCGTGACGAAAACTTCACCATGTTGGTAGGGACTCATCGTGCCGGGGTCGACGTTTAGATATGGATCCAGTTTCACAATCGTGGTCATAAAACCGCGGGCTCGCAATAAGCGCCCCAGAGATGCGGCAATAATCCCCTTTCCCAATGAGGAAACCACCCCACCAGTTACGAAGACATACCTGGTGTCCATATCGCCTCCCTTGCCAACAGTGAATCCAACACTAATATACGGTATAACAAAGAATTTCGAACATACATCGCGCAATCCGCAACGCAAGTCAAGGATTTTGCAATAGTGAAAGGTGTCATTTCTCTTTTCAGGCGCCTGGTCCGGCCGGTTTTCGTTCGAGTGCAATCAACATGTTTCGACAGAAACGAAGGTTGCGGATCCTTCGTTTTCGCCTAACTCTATTGTTGTACCCATCTCAGTCGCCTATCTTTGGTACTTTGAAGTAGGCCCCTTCACGTTCCGGGGCGGTGGAGAGAAGCAGCTCGTGTCCGGACGGAGTCTTTACAGTATCTTCCCTCAGTACATTGACAACGGGAATAGGGTGTGACATCGGTTCGACTCCTTCCGTGTCAACTTCATTGAGCTGCCCGAAAAGATCCAGGATTCTTCCAAGCTGCTCCGTATATAATCGCTTTTCTTCCTCGGACAGAGCAAGTCTGGCAAGTTTAGCTACATGTTCTACGTCTTTTGGGGTTATCATCAGTAAGGCCGTTAGTATTTAAGGCGACTTTTTGATATTCTCGCAAAAAGTGCCTCGGGTGTGAATAATGATTTTTGAACTTGGAGTCATGTTGGTGTCGCTCGTCGCTATTGTGGCGGCAGCGGAGTTGTTTACTAACGGCATTGAATGGTTGGGACAACGACTGGAGCTTTCTGAGGGAGTCGTGGGCTCGGTTCTGGCGGCGGTCGGAACTGCCTTGCCTGAGACCCTGATCCCGATAGTTGCCGTTTGTTGCTTCGGTGGACGCCATGGGGCAGAGGTGGGTATTGGAGCGATCACGGGAGCTCCATTCATGCTCAGCACCCTGACACTGGGACTCTGCGGATCGGCTGCCTGGAGTTTTGCTCGGTCCGGTCGCCGCGACAAAAAACTAAACATCAACCATGGTGTCCTGAGCCGGGACCTGAAGTTCTTCATATGTGCTTACGCGCTGGGTCTGTTGGCGTCTTTCTCGGAAGATTTCTCCATCGGTCGATATGTTTGGGCCGTGGGAATTCTCTTGATTTACCCCTTTTATCTGTACAAAACCTTTGGTGCTGAGGGAGAAGTCGGTGCAGAACCGGAATCTCTTTATCTTGATCGCTTGTTGAAATTGGGCTCCAAGCGCCTTCGTCTTATCATTCCGCAAGTCTTTTTGGGACTGCTTGGTATTGTCGTTGGTGCATACTTCTTCGTCGATTACATTCAGGATATTGCGGACGATATTGGTTTCCCGCCACTTGTGCTCTCACTGATCGTCTGTCCGATTGCCACCGAATTGCCCGAAAAGATCAACAGTATTCTTTGGGTGCGGAACGGCAAAGACACTCTGGCTCTGGGCAATGTCACCGGTGCCCTGGTTTTCCAGAGCTGTATTCCGGTTGCATTCGGCGTTGCCTTCACGTCCTGGGATCTGGATGTGGGAATTATTGTCACAGGCATTACAGCCATCACTTCTGCAGCCTTTTACCTGTTTCTCATCAGCACCAAACGGTTGGCGTTCGGACACCTGGCAATTGGTGCTTTGGTTTATGTAATGGCAGTTTCTGCGCTTCTACATCTCGATGTGCATCCGGGCGAGACGACGCCGTCCATTCGTCATCCGCAAGCCCATCCTGCGCCGGCGAAGTAACCTCTCTTTGTGTTAGAACCTATGCATGGCGAACTGCTTTGCTGGAGCGCCGGCATATCCCGGCTGCGAATTCCTCAATCGGATGCGCAAGGGAACCAGAGCCGTTAACGACGGTGTTTTCATTGCCGCTTCAGGGCGGCGCACAGCGGCGTGGCGGGTTCGAACAAAAGACGTCTGAGCTTCGTTGCAGTCTCCATCGAATCGCTGAGGGCAATCGTTAATCGTCCTGCGGTCTTTAGTTCACGCCCGGATGTTCGTTTTCAGTTGAGTTGGATGCGGTCGTAGTCGTGTTTGCCTCCGGCTCGACCCAGAAATTGCTCTCCGCCTGCGCTGGCGTAGGTGGTATCAGTCCTTGAGGCAGGTGCTCAATATCACCGCTCTCCAACTTGAGACCGTCAATTCCGTCATGAATACTCGGTTTTGACGCCCCGGTCGATGCCGGATAGCAGAAATCAATAATCTCCTTGATTGCTGCAGCGGCTGGAATAGCAATCAGCATGCCCAACGCGCCTGCCAGCACTTCACCGCAAATAACTGCGAAGATGATTGCCAGCGGATGCAACTCAATTACATGACCGACGAAACGCGGTACTACGGCGTAATCTTCAATCAATCTGGCAATCCAGAAACACAATGCCAGGAGGCAGCCGACCTGCACTCCTTTCTGCGCAACGCCCACAATGACAGCCATCGAGATGGCAAATAGTGGACCGAGTATCGGAATAATCTCCAACATTCCGCTCAAGATTGCCATGAGCAGAGCGTATTTGATCCCAAAAACAAAATGGAGAATGACGTAAGCGACCGCCGACATTAGTATAACGAGCATGATTTGCGTTCGAATATACTTCGACAGCATCACGTTCAATTTGCCGGATAGCTCTACCACTGCCTTTCGTCTATCACTGGGGATGAAACGCAGGAAGTATTTGCCAACGCGCTCACTGTCGATCAGCAGGTAGATCGATGAAACCGTGCATACCAGCACATGAAGCAGACTCTTGGACAGCAATTCGCCTAAGTGGAGAATCTCGTTCGGTTTGCCTAGCCACTCCTCCAGCTCTGTCATGAGACCTGTCGAGGTCTTGTTCACGTTCATATCCCAGTGGAAACTGGCGGACAGCTGGGTTACCAGATTGGTCATTATCTCGTGTCTATCTGCGACCAGCCGGCTGGCTTGCTCCACCACCAAGCCACCGAACAGGTTGCTCAAGATGATAATCGCGCCGAAAAATCCCAGGTATATCAGAGCGACAGCCAGTTGTCTGGGCACTCTGAGGGCAAGGCACACGGCGTTGACTGGAGGAAGGAGCAGGTAGGCGATGATTCCACCCACGATAAAAGGAGGAAAGACCTCCCTGACAAGGTAAAGGAACCAAACTACGCCTAATATCGCTAGCCATTTAAACATAACTACTTACTTTACCGAAAATTGCATGATCTAAACGCAGCCCACCACAAATTTTTAGGGAACGTGAACAGCCTGGTGAAGGTTGAGGCTGATAAGCAGAAGGACCGACTCGAGAGCCGGTCCTTAAATACGGTCTGCTTTCTATTTATTTGCAAGCTACCATGGGCTTGGCGCACATCTGACTGACGCTTTTCAGTCCGGCTCTGGCAAGTTTCTTCACCAGCCAGGATGGTCTGAACCGCTCGCCGAGTTCTGATTGATAGGTGTTCAGCTCTTCGACAC
This sequence comes from uncultured Candidatus Obscuribacterales bacterium, assembly GCA_964436185.1. Lineage (GTDB taxonomy): Bacteria > Cyanobacteriota > Vampirovibrionia > Obscuribacterales > Obscuribacteraceae > CAYTDR01. Next base: position 6,140 of record CAYTDR010000273.1, read on the forward strand.
ACCAATCGAGACCTTTCTCGTCAGCAATCGTCAAGAGACCACGCTGCAGTCCGCAGCCGAACTTCATTCCGGTGTCGACGTCTTCAACAGCGACGACTTCTTCCTGAAGGGCATACAGTGCTTCGTTGAACATCGGGAGAATGACTCTGTAAGCATCGAACGATCGGCTTGATTTAGCTTCCGTGCCAGAACGCTTTTGCGCTTCTTTGAGAATCGACTCCAGTTTCGGATTAAGTTTCTTCGGTTCGCCCTTCTTGGTTTGTCCGTCATGGCTGAAGAATCCGGCGCCGGTCTTCTGACCGAGGAAACCGTTTTCTACCATGAGGCGAAGCAGGGGCGATGGCTCGAAGCGCGGACCGTACTCCTTATAAAGGAAGTCGACGACATGCGCGCAAATGTCGATGCCAGTCATGTCGAAGAGAGTGAACGGTCCCATCGGCAGACCGAACTCGACGACCTGTCTGTCGATCTCTTCGGGAGTGGCGGCGCCTTCTTGCAGTGCGTAGAGGGCTTCGTTCATGTACGGGAACAGCAGTCTGTTTACGAGGAAACCAGGGCATTCCTTGACTCGCACTGGAATCTTGTTGAGTCTTTCTTTGCAGAGCTGCATCGCGATGTCGACAGTCTCGGTGGAGGTCTTCACGCCTGGGATCACCTCGACCAGCTTCATCGTTTGAGCTGGGTTGAAGAAGTGCATGCCCACTACCTTCTCCGGACGTTTGGTGGCAGCTGCGATTTCAGAAATCGACAGTGCCGATGTGTTGGTGGCAAGAATTGTCTTCGATGGGCAGACTGAATCGAGAGTCTTGAAGATGTCTAGCTTGACATCGATCTCTTCTAGCGCTGCTTCGATGACTATGTCCACCTGTCCGAGTTCATCGTAGGAGGTGGAACCTTTCACTTTGGCGAACAGCTCATCAGCGTCTTTCTGGCTGAGAACTTCTTTACTTACGCGGGAATCGTACATCCTCTTGATGTTCGAGAGTCCTCGCTCGACGAATTCGTCTTTGATATCTTTTAGAACTACTTCGATGCCAGCCTGGCTCAGCACCTGTGCGATGCCACTTCCCATGGCTCCAGCACCAACAACCGCTGCTCTGTCAACTTTCATTTGAAAGCCCTCACGCAAACCTATTGAATACCGGGCTATGCTAGCATGATTGATTCCGACGGCTGGCGAACGAAATGATTGTTTTCGCTTTGCCTCGGTGGTTGTAGGTAGTCAATCAGAGGATTGATATGTCAGTCGCGTCAACTTTACTCAGGAAAGTACCTGCTGAGGCGTCCAGCCTCTCCGAAACTCCCAAACACCTCGGTTGGCTTATGCTTGCAGGATTGGGAATTGGTGCCACCATCGGTGCTGGCATATTCGCGATGCCGGGAATCATTGCCGGCAAGGCCGGCCCTGCCGGAGTGCTGTCCTTCCTGATAACCGGCATGATTATTCTCATAGTCGCTATCTGCTACGAAAAATTTTCTCGACGCATGCCGGACGGAGTCTCGGCCTATAGTTACGTATATCACTCGATTGGGGAACTGGTAGCGTGGGTGGTGGCGTTCGGACTGTTCATGGAATACAGTTTCGGCGCTTCTGCGGTCGCCATCGCCTGGAGTGTGTATTTAAAAACTGCCTGCGAATTCAAGCTGCCCCCAGAGCTCTCCGGCCCGCATACTGTCAATGGAACTTATCACTTCGGCTGCAACGTGATCGCCATGGCAGTCGTAGCCTTGATTACCTTAATACTAGTCTTTGGGGGAGTAAGCAAATCCGCCAAAATAAACTTCTTTCTCGTAATACTGAAGATGACACTACTCTGCATCTTCCTGATGGCCGGAATCCCTCATGTTAATCCGGAAAACTGGTTGAACTTTATGCCCAAGGGTTACGTCGGCATTCTGCAGGGAGCTGCCGTCGCTGTTTTCCCTTACGTTGGATTCGACGCTTTGTACACTTTTGCCAGAGAGTCGAAAAGCCAGGAGGATACCCGCAAGGGAACATACTGGTGCGTCGGTTTGGTAGTCTTCCTTTACGTCGCGGTAATGGCCGTAGCCACTGGATTGGCTCCTTGTTTCGATGCCAATGGCGTACCCAATGATTTGTTTGTCGGATCGGAAGCCGCTGCCCCGCTCGCTAAACTGCTAATGAATGTGGGTCAAACCTGGGCAGGGAAAACCATCGCCGCTGGTGCCGTTTTAGGTATCTTCAATGTGTTGCTTGTTCTCTGCATGGGTGGACCGCGCATCTTCAGGAACATGGCTGAGGACGGTCTGCTTCCCAAAATCTTCGCCAAGTCTCATAAGGGTAATCCCACATTCGGTATCATTCTCAACGGTGTCTTGGTGGCTTCCATCGCAGGATTCATGGAGTTCGGAGAGATAGCCGACATGATGGTGCTCGGTACTCTGATTGCTTTCATATTTGTTTGCCTGGGTGCCTGGCGCCTCAAGCTGGTTCCGGCGGTGCTTGCCTGGACCGGTGTAATCGGTTGCACTGTGTTGGCGGCTAATCTCAATCCGATGGTGCTTCATGCTTATGCAATCACCTGCCCGGTTGGATTGATCATCTATGCGCTCTATGGGTATAGAAATAGTCGTCTGCATAAAGCCGCACGAGAAGGCAAATAAAGCTCAAGGTTACCCAATCCTTTCATTGCAACTCTTGAAGCCACGACTCTCTTGTAACGACGCCACCTTCCTTAGTCCCAACCCTTGCCGACCAGTTCCCAGGCGGCCCA
>CAYTDR010000274.1:0-8873 GCA_964436185.1 uncultured Candidatus Obscuribacterales bacterium
TAACGCCAGTCTCGGTGCCGTTTTTACAAGCGTATCCACCGCCGCAAGACTGAGTTTGAAGGCAAAACACCTGGTCCAATCCTGACGTCAACAGTTCAACAACTAAATCCGAGCATTCGGCAAGAATATGTAAGCCACCAGTTTAATTCCGGAACCAACTATTAAACGACATCGCAACGGAACCTGCGGAATATCAGAAGCTATTGATCGCGGCTGGAATAGTGTTCCTATATATATTGATTAGTTCTCTCATTCTTGCGGTTTCTTGATCACTTTTGTTGTTGCAGCCAGTGCCGCCGCAAAAACTGATGCCACCGCTAGCGCTATCAGCGATTCACCGAACCCTGCCGAATAGTGCTTAACCAAACCTACAATATAAGGTCCCGCAAATCCGCCCAGATTGCCTACGGAATTGATCAAGGCAATGCCTGTCGCCTGATGCTGTCTTTGCACGCAATCTCTGGTAAGCGCCCAGAACGGTCCAACGGAACCCCATATACCGAATGCCGCAACACACAATCCTGCCAGCTTGGCGTAAGGATCATGAACGAAAGAGCACATCAGCAAACCAGTGATAGTACATGCAGCAGAAACTACGACATGATATCGACGTTCACTCAAGCGGTCGGAGCTGCCCGCAACTATCACCATCCCCAGTGCCTGAAAAACAGATGGAATTATGCTGATCAAAGCTGTATTCGAGTCGCTCTGCTGACCAAAGGCTTTGATAATCTGCGGCAACCAGAGCTGGAAGCCGTACATGCTCACTGTCAAGCTGAAATAGAGCAGGGCAAACCGCCAGACCATCAATTGTTTCAATACATCGAAGAACGTCGCCAACGCCGGTTGTTTATCATCGCCTGGACTCTTTCCAACCGAAACAGTCAGAAAGTCAGCTTCCTCCTTAGTCAGCCATCGCGCCTGGTGAGGACGGTCCGGCATAAGAAAGAGCACAGAAATCCCAAGCAAAATCGCGGGCACACCTGTGACAACGAAAAGCCACATCCAGCCTCGTATTCCGAGCGCACCATCGATCGACAGTGCCTGAGCTGCAACTAAACTCCCTAAACCTCCGGCAATTGGAATAGCCACCATGAATCGTGCCACCGCAGCACCATAGTGACGAGGTGGGAACCATTGTGTAAGGTAGTAAATCATTCCCGGGAAGAATCCTGCCTCTGCAAGACCGAGACAGAATCTGAGCACGAAAAACTGCGTAGAGTCTTTCACGAGGCAGAAGGAAACCGTCATGAATCCCCAGACGATCATGATCGAGGAGATCCAGCGTCGTGCGCCCCACTTCTCAATTACCAGGTTGCTTGGAATTCCGAACGCGCAGTAACCAAAAAAGAAAATGCCGGCACCAAATCCGAACGCTTCATCCGAAAAGCCGAGGTCCGCATTCATCTGCAATGCGGCAAACGATATGTTGATCCTGTCAAGATATGAAACTATGTAGAGGATCAGCATGAACGGAATCAGCCGCCACGAGACCTTAGCGAGCAGTTTTTCCTCATTGATTGCTAACTGCAGTTTTGATTCCAAGTGGCAGCTCTTGTAGTTCGAACACCGATTGCGAAGTTTGACAGAAAGAGAATTATGTCATTTTCGAATTGTGTCTGCTCACTCGCTATAATGTGGCGAAACTTCAGCCATACAGTCACGGAGAGTATTTACGATGGGTACATGGGGTCCGGGTGTTTTTCAAAACGATGATGCGCTCGACTACGCCGACAGTTTGGCAGAGGAAATGTACGCCGCAATCGAAGACTTCTTCGCAGAGGAAGAGCCGGAGTTCGACTACGGGGAAAGCCAGATACTCCCCCGCATAAAACTCTTTGCCTACCTTTCGAGACATGCATACGAAGCGGAAGATCCAATCGGGCGATGTTCTCCCCCCTTACTTTCAATTATTGAAGACTGGAAGCGACGGTATCTGGCAGGGTTCGACCGGTCGGTCGATGACTTCGAGTCGGATCCGGTGTACAAGCGCGAGAGGCGCCGGGTTATAGAAGAGACCTTTGACGAACTGGCCTCGATTGTCCACGACATGATGTCGGCAATCGAAGAGGATGAAAGGAAGAAGGTCGAAGAGCTGGAACACTGGATTCGAAACGATCCAAAGAATCCGGATGCACACTTGCGGTACGCGGAGATGTGCCTGGAAAAGGAACGATGGCAAGACTGTGCCGATCATTACGCGAAAGCGCTCGAGCTGGGAGTCTCCGACTGGAGTCTCGGTTTCGCATTCAACAATATGGCCTGGTCTTACGCTCAGATTGGCCAACTCGACAAAGCGCTGGAACAAGCCGATCGTGCAGTCGCTGTAGAAAACCCAATTCCGCAATTCTTTGGCACTCGGGGATTCATTCTCAAGAACATTGGAAAGTTAGAAGAATCACTGGAGTCCTACAACAAGGCTCTGGCAGAGCACGACACACTGGATGAAATCGGCATGGATCCGTCCCTCGCAGCCACGCACTACTGGCGAGCACAGGTACATGAAAAGCTGGGAAATCAGGAAGCTGCCGGCAGAGATCTTGAAATAGCTGAAAAGCTGGGCTATGGCAAAGCCGCTGGATGCGGCAGTTAGACGCTTAGTTCGAGTCGAATGGAGCTTCTTTACAGCCACCGCCAATAAGAGCCAATAAAAACCTGATAGAGTAAGGCAATTTTTCCGGAGATTGATGATGCGAACACGTCTAAATTGCGATGCTATTCTCCAGCGCGCCAGCGCGTGGTTACCTGTTAAATGGGAGCAGCGAACCGATTCGAGTCATTCTCGGTTGCCGGAAAAACGACAGCACCTCCAATCTGACTCATTACTGGTCAACCGATGCAAGACGTTCTTGTTGCTAGCCTTCATTTTCGCTGCCACAACGAATGCGTCTCTTGAATCTCGTGCGAACGAACCAACGACGAATTCAGTTGACAAAGCATCTTCTTCCCTGGACGTTCGATTACCAAAGTTCGTCGTTCCAGAGCGATACGACATGACGTTCTCACCCGACCTCCAGACTTTTCAATTCACCGGGGCCGGTGACATTACATTATCAATTAGCAAACCCACAAACAGTATCGTTCTCAACTCACTGGATCTGAAAATATCTCCCGCGTCGATTACCGCTCTAGCAGGAGGAGAGACGCAAGAAGCCAACATCAAGACAGATCCTGAGAACGAACGGGTGATACTCACGTTCCCATCGACGCTCCAACCTGGAAAGTATCGGCTGAAGCTCGTGTTCACAGGAGAGTTGAACGATAAGCTAAGAGGCTTTTATCGTTCCTATTACATGGACGCCAAAGGCAACAAACAGTGGATTGCAACCACGCAGATGGAACCTACCGATGCGCGCCGAATGTTTCCTTGCTTCGACGAGCCGGACATGAAGGCTGTTTTCAAATTTACAGCAATCATTCAGAAGAACCTCAATGCCATCTCCAATGGTGCCATTGAGAAAGAGGAGATTGACGACAGCACGGGGTTAAAGGTAGTTACCTTCAAGGAATCTCCCATCATGTCATCATATTTGGTGGCGCTGATTGTCGGCAAATTCAAGCCTACCGAGACTCGCATTGCATGCGGTGTTCCAGTCAAAGTATGGGCTCTGGACGGAAAAGACAAACTGGGAATGTTCGCGCTCGATGCCGCTTGCAAGATACTCGAATACCAAACAAAGTATTTCGACATCCGCTATCCCACCGACAAACTTGATTTGATCGCCATTCCGGACTTCCGTTCGGGCGCCATGGAAAACCTTGGTGCTGTCACATTCCGGGAGAATAACCTCCTCGTAGATGAAAAGACTGGCAGCAACTTCCTCAAACGCCGTGTGTTCGCAATAATTGCACACGAACTTGCGCATCAATGGTTCGGCGATCTGGTGACGATGAAATGGTGGGATGACCTCTGGCTCAACGAGGCGTTCGCCTCCTGGATGGGCACCAAAACAACAGATGCGCTGCGTCCGGAGTGGCAAGAACTGACGCGAGCGATTTTCACGCGTAACAGCAGCATGAACATCGATGAGCTCAAGGCGACACGAGCTATTCATGCAGAAGTTCGAGATCCGAAGCAAGCTGCCGAGATGTTCGACTCAATCACATATGACAAAGGCGAGTCAATCCTCTGGATGCTTGAGGGTTTCGTCGGTGTCCAGAAAATGCAGACCGGAATACACGATTATTTGGTGGCACATCGATTCGGCAATGCCACCGGCGACAACCTGTGGCAGGCAATCGGCAAAGCCTCCGACCAGCCAGTTCCGGAGCTCATGCAAACATGGATCTCTCAACCTGGATTTCCCCTGGTCACCATCGGCTCAGCCGATTCATCCGGCTCAACGACCCTTTCGCAAAACCGTTTCTTTGGAACGCCTGGTATCGACCCTGGTGACCAGTTGTGGAACATACCGGTTGTCGCCAGGGAGCTAAAACCAGAGAAGAGCAGCGAAAAACGCATAGACAAGATCGTTTCGAAGAACTCGGAAACGATACCAGTTCCTGGAGAGTGGGGCAACAATCTACTCGTCAACGTCGGCGGTCGGGGATACTACCGGACAAAATACCAACCAGAAAATCAAAAGAAAATCATCGAGCAGTTCGACTCACTCTCGGTAGAAGAACGTATTTGTTTCCTGAGCGATCTCAACGCACTGGTCTGGCAGGGCAGTCTGCCGGTCGAGGACAAGCTTTCGACTCTGCTAAAAGCAACCGGTGAAAGCGATTCCCTCGTCCAGAATGAGCTAGTGGAGCGCTGCAATCACCCGTATCACTATCTCAGGGAATCAGAAAAGAAATCCTACCAAAAACTGATTAAGGCAATCGTCGGTCCGGTCAAGAGCAAGGTCGGCTGGATTGCAAAGGAAGGAGAGCCTGATAGCACCAAGGATTTGAGAAATTCCACCTTGCATCTGATGGGCACACTCGCACAAGACGGCGAGACCATAAAAGAAGCACGTGCTCACTATAAAAAATATATGGAAAATCGAGAATCCATTCCATCTGATATCGCCTCGACAGTTCTTGGAATCGTTGCCTTCAATGGTAGTGCCACCGAATACGATGCGATTCTCGCGGCGAAGAAAAAGGAAACCATCCCTGAACTAGAGAAGCGTTTTCTATTCGCTCTAACAGGTTTCGCAGAACCAGCGCTCGTCGACAGGACTCTTCAAATGAGCCTGTCAGATGAAATTCGCATTCAAGACGGCTTTTCAGTACTGTCCTCACTGCTTGGACACCATCGAACCAAGCACCGCGCCTGGGAGTTCGTCAAACTGCACTGGGACGAGATCGCAAAACGATTTCCGCCCAGAAGCCTGCAAGCAATCGCATACGCATGCAACTCGTTCGATCGACCATCTGAAGAAGCCGATTTGAAACAGTTCTTCAACTCGCGCGATCTGCCTTACGCTCGCACGTCCATCGCCAGAATGCTGGAAGACGTACACAGAGGAGTGCTGTACCGAGAGCGCAACGAAAAGAAAATCGAAAGCTGGGTCGTCAACTCCGCAAAGAAGGTAGGCACTAAATCCGGTGCAGGCGCAGTACTTCCACCATAGGAATATTGCACCATAATACCCCCGAATACCAGCAGAAACACGCGCGGTTCATAGACGAGGGACGGCAAAGGATTATGAATACTTCAAATCGAACAGTTTACTGCGGAACAATTTTTTGCAGGTCGGGCAAAGCCGCGTCTTGCCCGAAAAGAAAAACCGAGCCGACGGCGATGCTGAAAGTGCCGGCCAGCGCACTCATTATCGCAAGTGCCGGAGTACGAATCTTTGCACTTCGAAAGCCCACCATCAACGATATGGCCAAAATCGTGTTTGATACCACGAGTCCGGTAACGAATGCGAAGAGCATTGGAATTCCCAAAGAGCTGCCAGCGTCACCCGCAGAGACGAGCAGCAACACCTGACTTCCTGTTTCCGCTCCGATACCGTGGATAGTACCGATACCGAAAGTGGTGGCAGAGTCATATGGCAGTCGAGTTTTCTTTTCTCCAGCTTCAATATCGGTGTTGAACTTATTCGAGCGTTTCACAAATGAGTTGACCGCACTTAAAACAAGTTGTATTCGACTTTTCGGTTCAAATTGCTTTCCATCCACAAGATGCCGCACCAGGGAGTAAAGCACCCAAAGACCTAAGAACACAAGCGTCAGCCCGACAACCCGCTCCATTACACCATCAATCCAACTTGGAAGAATTGCGCCAAAGCAAATCGCAGCGATACCCAGCGCAACCACAACTAAACCATGACCGACTGAATAGCACGTGGTCAGGAATAATGATTTCAATTTGGACTGCTTCGAGTCAGTCGAGCTAGCTCCAACTATGTCCGATATAGCCGCAATGTGATCCCAGTCAACTCCGTGCCGGAGTCCAAGTACAAAAGTGCCTACAATTAATAAAGAAAAATCCGCCATCACTTACCAACTCGTACTCAACGAGATCTTAGAGCGCAAAGGTGCTAATCGCGGATAGATGATAAATATACAATCTTTAGGCGCGGCGCGCTCAACGAGGCTCCAAAAGCGAAAATCCGTCTGGATGAAGACTCCCCGTCAATCGCGAGTTGTAAATTCGCTACTTGATCGCAGGCGGAGGGGTAATCTGACTGACGGTCGAAGAGTCATTGATCTTGGTGTTTTACGTCGGCATAAAAACCTCACTCAGTATCACTGACAATAGCGTGCTGCCTTCAAAGGGTAAATAGTACCGATACCGAAAGTGGTAGCAGAGTCATGCTGCCGACGTCATAAATCTCTTAGACGTGCTGCTCAATAGGACTCATTGTTAACCGTGAAGCTTATCAAGCCAGTCAATCGCTGCCTCAATGACACTGTAACTTTCAGCCAAAGTAGGTCAAATTCGACGCCAGACCGGCAAAACCAGGCGAGAGCACTCATGGACATTATCGAGCACAGGGAATATGCGCGTTAGCAATCCGGACTCGCAAAGTGATTCTTGTCCTTCAGCTTGTCTATTCTCTAGTTTTGAGCAACAATTGATTATCTAATTTGCAAGAGTCGGATCGATCGAATCGACTATTTGGGATGGAACCTTACGAATGTCCGGGAATCAGCGTCTTCCTGTATTAGTAAACACCGAAACCAACGAACGCGTGACCTTAGAAAAAGAGGTCATGATCGGAAGGGCGCCGGAAAATGAAATCGTCCTGCCGGATGACGGATATGTTTCGGCCGAACATGCAAGAATTTTTTGGGAAAATGGCTGGTGGATAGAGGATATAAACAGCAGCAACGGCACTTATGTAAATAACGAGCTAGTCTCAGGCCGTCGCCAGCTGGCGCCAAACGACCTGATCAAAATCGGTCAGACGATATTTGCCATCAAGTGATCGGTATTTGACAATGGAGTGGTTGGTTCTTTATCTAGTTTCGTCCAATGTTTTTCGCACTAGAGCCATCCGCCCTTATTCAAGCCGAGTGATAGTTCTACAAAATCGTGACTTCCAATTGTGAGTGATTATTTGAGTCCGGAAGTTGCAGACGGTTCGCGTTAATATTGCCAGAAATCTCCGTTTTCCTCCTGCTGAGTAAAGGTCTGGCTGTCGTTCTTCGGGGGATCGACCTTCGGTGGCTCAGGTATTGGATCGCCAACGTGATAGTGATGAGTGGAGCTGCTCTGACTGCCGGATGATTTGTCGGGATTATTTTCGGAAGACGTTTGCTTCTGATCGGGCACCATGCCTGGTTGCGATGACTGTGGTTTAAGGTCGAGCGTAGGATCATGAGGAAGCGGTTTTGGCATCATGACTAGAAACGCAACAATACAAGCCATGGCACAAATGCAGACCGAGACTATTACCATGAGCTGGCGGCGTCGTTTTAACGCGACCGGGCAGTCGGACGTCATGAATTTGCCGTCGGCGCGTCTGAAGAGCACGAATTTATTGCGATTCTCACGCTTAAATATGAGAGCCTCTGCTTCGGCAGTTTCCAGGCCATTAAAGTTGTAGATTGTCGCTTGGCAGCTTGAACAATGCTTGAAGCGTTCCCTTGGTGATTCATCCGTCCAGGAAAAAGGACATGGACTGGCCTCTTTACGGGCGCTAACGGGCTCAATAATTTTGGTCGGCTTCAGCTGCCGTTCCGATATTTCCTGTTCGAGGCGGTCTTTTTGTCGTTCTCTGAACTTCGATTGCGCTTCAATTATCAACTTGTGATCGAGGAGTGTTTTAGCGACGAACTGCTGCGTAGGTCGTCTTTTTGTCATTTTTCGTGAGGAACTCGCCTCAGGCGAACGGATATCCTCGGCGCACAGACTATTCCTAAATAGTCTGGTTTTAGCCACCTTACTTTTGGGCGCAGCTGGCGATCTATCTTGCTTTTGTACTCTGTCTAGGTTTTTTGACGCCGAATGATCGATCATCGTTTTGGCGACTCTGCGATTTTCATCGGGACTATTTTGCGTTTGGGGTGTCTGGTTAGCGTCCTTGCTGTTTTGCAGCGTGCCTGTCCCTTGAGAACCGTCTTGCGGGGCACTTGGTCCTTGAGGTCTGATTGCTTGCCTCGGCTTGATCTGTTCAAGCTTGCTTAGGCGAATTTTGCTGAAATCCTGAATCGGACGGCTTGCGATGGCAACCGGTTGAACGTTTTCCACTGATATAGCTGGTACGTTCGTGCCTTGAGGATGTTGACCACTCGGAGGTAGTTGGAGTTCCGGTTGGAGTTCCAGTTCGTTTTCCAGTAGATTCGGTTCGTCTATCTGCTTGTCGGTAAGTCGTTCTCCCAGGTCCTCAACCGAGATTTTTTGCAAATCGACTGGATGCCCGACCCGCATCGAGTGTATCAAGTCGTCATCGACAATTTCACGCTGCTTTTGATTGGGCTCCTTCTCCTGG
>CAYTDR010000275.1:0-8869 GCA_964436185.1 uncultured Candidatus Obscuribacterales bacterium
GAAAGACAAAATCACGACGGATCAAGTAACCAAGGCACTTTCTAAGGTTATGGATCCGGATTTGCATCAGGATATCGTATCTTTGGGCATGGTCTCTGATGTCAAGACAGATGGTGGTAAAGTGAGTTTCAGACTCACACTGACTACTCCAGCTTGCCCACTCAAGGAGCAGATCGAGGCAGACTGCCGCAATGCGATCAACGAGATTCCGGGCGTCACCGACATCGATATGACTACCGATGCCAATGTTGCCAGCCGGCGCCGTCCCTCTGACAAAGAGCATGTGGACGGAATTAAACATATTATTGCCGTTACCTCAGGAAAAGGTGGCGTAGGCAAGACGACTGTATCAGTCAACCTGTCAATCGCTCTCTCCCAATTGGGCGCCAAAGTCGGCTTGCTCGACTCGGATATAACAGGTCCTAACTGCCCGCTCATGCTGGGCGTCGACGGCTATGAGCCGACCGCTAAGGACAATCGAATCATGCCGGCGGAGAACTTTGGCATCAAGTGCATTTCCATGGCCTTCTTCGTCGCCAAGGACACGCCTCTAATATGGCGTGGTCCCATGCTGGATAAAGCTATTCGTCAGTTTCTCCGCGATGTGGAATGGGGTGAGCTCGATTATCTAATCGTAGACATGCCACCAGGCACTGGTGATGCGCAGTTGACCATGGTGCAAGCAACACAGATGTCCGGTGGAGTGATTGTCACGACACCACAGGAAGTGGCATTGCTAGACGGACAAAAAGGTCTGGCTATGTTCAAACAAATGAACGTGCCGGTACTCGGTTTCGTCGAGAATATGAGCTACTTCCAGCCACCAGGTTCCAATGAGCGCTACGAGATCTTTGGTCATGGCGGCGGAAGACGCCTGGCTGAAGAGACAGAGGTCCCGTTCCTCGGCGAAATCCCGCTCGACATGGCGGTTCGTGTTGGAGGCGATACTGGTACGCCGATCGTGGCTGCTGATCCGAACTCGCCGACTTCGCGAATCTTCAAGGAGATCGCCAAGAAAGTTGCCGCGCAAGTGAGCATCCACGCACTTGCTCCTGTAGGCTAACTTCGGTTCGAAATCAATTCTCTGAAAGCGGAATTCGACGAAGTGGTTCTGTCTAGCGAAAGATGCTTTTTGAAAAATCACGAGTCGTACTCACCTGTGCTCCTGGTGAGTCAGTCATCGTATTTGGTGCCTAGTAGCTGGGCTTGTCGTTGTTCTGCGGCGCGGCTTGATCCGGCCTGTCGGAACCGAACACCGGTCCCGGATTTCCTGGTCTAAAGCCCGAAAGATCCGTCGACGTTCCGATGCGACCGAAGGGCGAGAATACCGGTCGGCTATTGGTAGGACCGGTCAACATGTCGGCCATGCGGCTCAACATCGGTCTGGAGGTCTTTGTGTATGCACGCTGGAATGTAATATGCCAGGCTGGATTTTGGGCGGAGAGATCGACTGGTTGGAGCTCGCCATTCTGTCCGCGAACTAACAGATCAAAATACGCCTGTCTGTGTTCGACGTAGTCAGCACCAATTTTGGTCGGTGCCGATGACTCGGGTTGCGGACGTTCTGTCAGTCTGTATCCAAGCGGGCTCGACCGGCGGAACAAACCTGCATAGTCGCCCTGGTTGAAGTTCATGAACTGCTCTGCCTGCACGCCTTCCATCTCGAATCGTGTTTCGAGCATGCCGTATCGTGAAGAGGCCATAATTTCTGCCGCTGTCCTGGCATCGCATTCAATACCGGATCCGTCAGGCAACCAGCGGTAGCGAAGGTTGTTTCCTCGGAAGTTTACTGTCACGTATTCTGATCCGGGCGAGGTTGCACTACCACTGCCCGGCGCATCCGTGCTTGTTGTTTGCGGGTGGGTATCATGCGAGCCTTCACCGGTTCTGCGCCATGGCTTCTCGCCGAGAAACTCTCGCAACCAGAGCTCAGCGGCACGTCCTTGCAGATATTCGCGAGCAATCGGTTCTCCCTCGATTCTCATACCATCTGGCATGTTCACGTTTCTGAATTTCAGAACGACTGGCTGGTCGGGCGGAAGCGTAGGAGCAAGGAAGTCTTTGACGATCAGTCGACCGCCGTCTCTCAAGGAACTTGCCCAGTTGCTCAAAGCGAACCTTGCATTGTTTGGATTGAACTGCCCATAGACATGATCGGGATAAGAAACCAGCTCATGCAGGTTCGAGAGCGTGGAAAATGCATCTATCGCGCGGACGGGTAATTTTGGCGCCAGACCGTTGGCGAAAACAGGTATTGGTCTGAACTGACCGTCAAGACTCTCCCCTGCTGCGCTGGCCTTTTGATAAGCATCCATCTTGCCTAACATGCCGAGGAATGAATCGGGATTGAGATCCAGTGCCAGGACTGTGAGATTCGGATTGGTTCTTGAAAGTGCATCCGGGACAAAACCGTCGGCAGAGCCGACATCCACGAGAGTCTGAGCGCGGTTAGGATCCAGATGATCCTGTACTACTTGCGCCTTCTTCGGTCCGGAGGCTCGCATACTCTGATCGTATTTTTCTGCCGCCAGCGGATCGGCGTGGTTGGCGTTGAACGGTCTGGCCAAACGAGCTGCCAGTTCCTGGGATGGATTTACCTCACTGTGCCAGCGAGCTCGCCATTCTCCCATCAGCCGATTGCCGGCCGATTCAGAACCCGGTCTGTTTAGAATGTCGTTGATGAAGGCCAGTTGTCTGACCATTGCATGCCTTGACTGCTCCCAGTTGGCTTCGGGCATTTTGCCGCGTTCCTGGAAATCGTTGCGGGCGGATTCGACTCTTGCTCGATGGTGAGGATCGCTGTCTTTTAAACCTCTGTCTATCTGTCTGTTCCAGCTTTCCCCCGGTGCTACGGCGGCTCTCGCCTCTGCTCTGGACATGGCATCGACCAGTCCGAATGCGCCTCTCACCGATAGTGGTGCCGCGTCTAAACCAAAGTAATTTCTGTATTGGCCCGTGCTCACTCGCGCGTCGCCGAAATCCGAGAGCATCATGCGACCTTGCTCGGAGCTGCCCAGGATATCCTGTAGCCCGCGGCTTTTGTTAACGACGTCGGCAACGGCCATTCTTGCATTTAGCCGACTGCCAAGCTCTCCGGCGGATCTCGTGAAGCCGCCCAACATAGCGAATGTGTAAGCCGACTGAATTGATTGTTCTGCTGATGCTGTGCCGTGTCCACTTATCATCGAGCGTGCTTGAGCATCTGACAAACCGGCGAGACCGCCTGAGATCACGTGTCTTCTCAAATCTGTCGTGAACATGTTAACGCGCCATGGCGTAGCCGCGAATGCCTCTCTGTCAATGCTTTTCAATGCGTGATTGGAGCCGGACAACAACGCGAATGTGGAGAAGCCAACCGCGCTATTCTGCGCTTTTGTTTGCCAGAACTTATCCATATGCTGTTGTTCGACCGGGCGGAATCCGAATTCGAACAAAGCTCCTGTGCTGCCGCCTTCCAAAATTGGCAGGGTCGAGCGGACTATCGGATTGTTGAGCATCTCGACAGCTCTTGCCGTTCCCACACTTCTGGCGCCAAGCGCAAAGACGCCTCGGCCGGCAAGTCGAGTGGAACCTCTGGCGAGCAAAAACGGCGCCACCATGCCAGCGGCACCTCCAACGGTCTGCGCGTGCCAGCGGGCAGTACCGAACTCAGCATCCGCCGGTCGGGAGACCAGACCCAGCTCACCTACCTGTGCGCCGGTGGCGCGATTCCAAATCTGACCAAGAGAGTTGACTGGAGTCTCGATTCCTGAATACGCTGCCGAATGAAGCGCTTCGCTTACCAGGCCGGACGGTGAGACGTCGTTGTCAGAAGAGGTTAAATAACCGTAGAGGGGTAATCTGTCTGATGGCATTTTATATAGGTATTAGTCCACGAATGCTGTTCAGCAATTATTCATATCGACCGTTGAGCTGATAGCTTGCAAGAAGCTGATCAGCGAGGTTGTATGATTTGATGCTGCTAGATAACCATTGAACGGTTACCGCTAATCAGCCCTGGTGTTGGGGGGAGTTCGGAGAAAATGCGTGGGAACTTTTTATACTATGCAATTTCTCTGTGTTTCTAGACACGGAGTTGCGCATTTAATCGTATTTCTACGAAGTACGGACTCATTTACATTGGCATTCTGCAAGCCGTCTGCAAATCGACCGGGTCGGAACACTTTCGAGTCGGCCATTTGTCGAGATCCTTCCGGAGCATCGCAGCAGGGCAATGGTTGCAGAAACCTAAGCATCATAGGTACCTCCATGTTTAAGGTATATAGATAATGTAGTGATATTTTGTGACCAAACTGTGTCAGAAAGGTTCACCCGACCAACATACCGACCTGAAATGGCACCTGGATGACATTTCGGATTAACAGGCACCGAGTGCACAGATTGGTGTTTAGAGGTGGAGCTGAACGTTTAGGTGCAGTTTGGGCGATGAATTTGAACCGGGGGACAATAGATATCCTTTTTAGTGTCAAGTTTGACCCGCAAGAATATTTTCCGGCAATCCGGGATTGCAATAGCTCGACGGAGTTGATCAAAGCACCATCTTTGACACCGCATATAGTTTGGATATGCAAACACTGCAAGCTTACTGATAATTTTTCAGTTGCATTGATCGCGCACGGTAAAACGCGCACCACGGCTATACAAAAATATTGCTCTGGCAAGGTGATACCGTTATGATACTGATAATAGTTTGCTGCAAGCACCACCTTTAACACCAAGTCAAGAGATACCAGCGGGCATGCTAAAGAGCATCTCAATTAAGAATCTAGCTATAGTTAGCTCTCTTCAAGTCGATTGGACTGACGGACTGAATGTCCTGGTCGGAGAGACTGGTGCGGGGAAGTCTATTTTGTTCGATGCACTGAGCATCGCGCTTGGTGCACGCGCTAATCCCTCGATTATTAGGGCGGGATGTGACAAGGCCAGCATAGAAGTCGTTATCGAGCCGACCTCTATTGTCTCTGCATGGTTGAAACGCTACGAGCTTATTGATGCAGAACAATCGGAGCTCGTGGTTACAAGAGAGATAACGAAAACATCTTCAAGAGCGCGCATTAATGGTGTGATTGTCAACCATGGTGTCTTGACAGAGTTGCGATCGCTTCTTCTCACGTTCCATGCCCAACATGAAATTCGCACTCTGCTATCGTCCGGTTCTCAACTCGAGCTCATCGATGGTTTAGCTTCGAAAGAACATTCGAAGCTAAAGGACAAGGTACGAACACTCTATGGTCGTTACCGTGACTTGAAGAAACAATACTCGGAGCTTGCCATATCGGAGAGCGAACGGGAAAGGCGATTGGATTTCGCTCGCTATCAGCTCAATGAGATTCAAGATGCGGGGATTCGTGATGCCAGCGAAGACGAAGAGCTGAAGACACAGCAGAAACTGCTCACCAACGCTCAGGCGATCGAGAAGACGCTCTCTCAAACTTTGTCGAAGCTCTGCGGTGATTTTGATACCGGCAGTGATTACGGGAATGCTCGCGATTTACTTGCGGACGCCATTGGCTATCTGGAGTCGCTTGTCGAGCTGGATAAGAGGCTGGAAGAACCACTGGAGCTGTTGAACACCAGTTTGATCAATCTCGAGGAAGCTGCCGGGAGGGTAAGAGCAAACAGAGATGGCAGCGACGATTTCAATCACCTGGAGCTATCCGAGATAGAAGACAGACTGAATACTCTTGCCACAATCAAGCGAAAATACGGACCTGATCTTTCAACTGTGATCGATCGAGAAAGCGAGCTCACTGCTGAAGTGGACAAGCTAGAAAACGCTGCCGGCCAAATGGATACCATCGCAGCGGAGATCGAGGAGTTGGAAGTTGAATTGACTGAGGCAAGCAAGTCCCTCTCCGGACACCGGAAAACACTTGCTAATAGTCTGTCTCAGTCCATTATAAAAGAGCTGTCAGCCTTAGGTATGGAGCGCTGCCGTTTCTCCATCGACTTCGAGCTATTGGCTGATCTCAGTCAAGACGGAATTGACCGCGTCGAATTTATGATTGCTCCCAACCCAGGTCAGCCCATGGCGCCTCTTTCAAAGATCGCCTCTGGTGGAGAGCTGTCGAGAATAATGCTTGCTATTAAGAGTATTTTTGCTCGTTCAGACAAAATTCCTACAGTCGTATTTGATGAGATTGACGCTGGACTTGGCGGCAGGGTGTTGAAAACCTTGCGAGATAAGCTTGTTACCCTGGCATCCTCCCATCAGATTCTTTGTATTACCCATCAACCGATCGTTGCCTCGGTTGCAGACAATTTCATTCAGGTGTGTAAAGAACAATCACATGACAGTACTGTGATCAAGGTACGAAGATTGAATGAAGAAGAGAAGCTAAACGCGCTTGCCACCATGGCGTCCGGAAGGGACGAAGAGGAAGTTTCGCTTTCGTTCGCCTCATCGCTGGTGGAAGAGGCACGCTCATTAAAGAGACCAGGTAAATAACTGTTCTGTAATGTGGCAGTGGTTTCGACCATTTGTTTCTTCAGATTTTGTTGATGTCAAGCAAAATCGCCAGTGCCAAAATCCCCAAATTAAGCTGCTTTCGATCGGTATCCAAGATGGAGCAGTGTTTAAGTAAGTATCAAGACCGCTTTATAGTGTGCCGTTTTTCGTTGACACAGAGTCTATTTTCTTCATAGAATGCACATTCGCGCGGTATAGTGGGGCGTCGCCAAGTGGTAAGGCACCTGGTTTTGGTCCAGGCATTCCGAGGTTCGAATCCTTGCGCCCCAGCTCTCCGATCGGCGGCTCCGAACGCCGGTACGCCTCTCGTGCCATAGACACGATGGGCAAGCGACGATGGACACAATGCATACAGTACGGATAGAAAGATCATGGAAAAGTTCAAGCTCAAGGTATCAAAACGAGAAGAGAAGACTCCCAATCAGCTTCGGAGAGAGGGACTGGTACCAGCGACCATGTATGGCCCGAATCTTGATTCTGAGAGCATTCAGTTCAACGAGAGGGAGTTCAGCAGATTGCCCGACGCTGCTTATTCGCATCTAATCGAGCTCGATCTCGATGGAAAGCCGATAAGTGTCATCGTCCGTCACGTACAACGTCGGTCGACCAACGAGAAAGTTCTCAACGCGCAATTCTACCGGGTTTCGCTGGACAAGAAATTGACAGTGACCGTTCCCATCGTGCTGACCGGTACATCACCAGCCGTGACCGAAGGATGCCAGCTTTTGGAATCCAACTTGGAAGTGGAAATCGAATGTCTGCCTAACGATATTCCTGACCACATCACCTGCGATATCGGCGGTCTGGAAAAAGCAGAAGATCTGATCCACTTCGGCGATCTGAAGTTTGCAGATACCGTCCGCATTCTCGCACCGCTTGACGGAGTTGTTTGCAAAGTGGTTGCAACCAAGGGCTCTTCCGCGGCCGAAGAAGCGAAAGCCTAGTCATTTGCACTGCAAATTCAAATTTATCAAGGGCAATGCATTCTTGCGTTGCCCTTTGATCTTTGCTGTCATTCTAACTCAAGCTGGTCGGGCCGAGACTCAGTCTCCATGGACGTAGCTTGTCGTTGCTCGCTCAACAGTGGTCGGCATAGACAACCACAATTTGTTGACGGAGAGCAGATGTATTTTACTTGCTGAGTTAGATTCAAATTTACTCTTGTAATGACAACAGTCCTGCTTTGCCGAACTTTGTCAGGCGATCGATGATCTCGCCGGCATCCCAATCACTCTCGACTTCGTATCGGGCCCGAATCGGTCGCTGTCTGGTGAGAAAGCAGACGATCAGGCTGAGCATGAATTCGAACCCCCAGTGATAATCAGCCTCGGCGATGTTTGGCAAGAGGCGACGAAATGCATTTATGAACTGATCGCGACAGTAGGCAAAGTTCTTGTCCACGAGTGAAAAAATCGGCTCAGGCTCTGTCTGACATCTGCCCAAGAACATGGACAGCGTCTCTCCGCGCTCGCCCATTTCTTTGATTAGCTTGATGGGTGGTTCATAAAACGCATTCAGTATTTCTGAGATCTGCAGCTCGTCTGACCGTACGTGCTGCGCCAGGCGCGAAAGTTGCTCTTCGACAACTGGTGCTGCGAAGCGCTCGATGACAGCGATATAAAGGTCTTCTTTAGATCCGAAATGGTAAGCGATGGCAGCGACATTTACTTTCGCGTCCTTGATGATCCCTCGCAGAGACGTTCCTTCAAACCCAAATAGTGCGAAGTGTTTTTCCGCAACATCGAGAATCTTGGTTTTGGTGTCCATGTGGGTATTTTGCTTTCTTTGTCGGAACTCTCATTTAACAGCATAGCTTGACAGATTTTACTGGTCAATCATATGATTCAATCATATGATTGAAATTGTTCATCCGGCGCCTGGCTTCAGGTGGCTGTCTTTACCGTGGAGGATAAAATGATCGAATCCAAGTCGAGAGAAGTAATGAATAAGGGCCGTCTTCGCCCTGACGATCCTCAAGTTGCAAGCAGGTACAAACTCAATGACCTCTATTGCAACCTGTGGCTGGCACTGGCGATTAGTGCGTTATCTAAAAAAGGAGTGCCTGACGTGCTCGGAGCGAAGCCCGCGCATTTCAGTGGCATCGCTGCTCAATGCGGGCTGCATGCAGCATCGCTCTACCGCGTGCTTCGCGCTGCTGCCGCCAATGGCATCTTCGTTGAGCTTTCCGATGGCTATTTTGAACATAATGAATGTTCCAGATTGCTTCGTTCGGACGATAGCAATTCATGGCGAGGAATGTCGATGATGTGGGGGCATCCAGTTAGTTTGCGTTCCTGGGGGGCATTCAGCGAAGCTCTGGCGGACGGTCAATCCGGTATCAAACATGCGTTTGGCAAGCAGCTCTATGAGTATCTCGAGACCGATCGGGAGGCTATGATT
>CAYTDR010000276.1:0-8855 GCA_964436185.1 uncultured Candidatus Obscuribacterales bacterium
CCTTCGATAAATACGGTTCGGCCGCTCGTGAATCAGGATGTGCTCTCATTCCAGCTTGTGCCTTCGAGTATGCAATCGGCGACGCTGCATCCGAGCTTATGGATAAGGCAAAAAGTGACGACTCCCCTTGGGACGATATTGAGGTTCGTTATAGCTTCAAAGGTGTCGGCACGAGTAGAGGCACGCAGAAAAGTGTTCTGAAAGTGCTCGGATTGCCTGCATTCTCGTTGAAGGATGAGAAACTGTCGGCTATAGACTCGTCCAAGGGAGACAGAAACTCGATCGTCGATTCCAGGATCAATCGTGTACTCCTGGAGAACATCGATTCGAAAGACTTCAGGTCCGTATACAGGCGATTTAACAGGAAAGCTGCGTTCGCTTTTCCTGGTGGGGAAGTCTTGCTTGTGCCACTACATATGAAGGTCCGAAACCTGACTACGTTGATTACGAGCGATTTGCCCGGTCCAATGCTGGGATTGGTCGGCAACACTTCCAGATGGCTTGGTAGGTCAGCTCTTGCCGGATTGGTAGAAAAGGTAATAGACAGAGGAGCGGACGGACCCAGTGAGGCCTCGAGGGAGAATACAAGTTTCAATGTCAGGGTGCTGGGTGTGAGTGCCCAACGCCCTTACGCGGTCATGGCTACTGGAAAGGATCCTTATCTCCTTACAGCAGTAATCGTCGCCGAGATAGCCAATAAGCTTGACCATGGAGTGTCTCAATGCGTTGGCCCTACCAGTCCATCAATGGTTGCCGGCGCCGATTTCATTAAAACTTGCACGGAAGCCTTTGGAGTTAAGTGGTGCCAGGTAACGAGCGGGGAGTGAATTGTGATCCACTATAATTGGAACCTGAGAAAAAGGGTGCCATCATAAATTCCAATTGTTCGAATCAGAAGGAGCCTAGTTACAGTCGCTATCGGCAGGACTAAATATATGAACCGTAATCAACCCAAGTTTTTTCGCTTCGTCGTTGCAGCACTATTATGTTCAGCAATGTTTCCACCGGTATCAATTGGGCAAAATAAGCCACAGATCGAAGCCACGGTCAGCAAGCATGACGGTTTGGAAACCGTAGAATTCGATACGTTGGAAGGCGTAGTAATAGACGTCAATTTGCCGGACGATATCGAGGCCTCTGATACTATATCTGGTACCGTAGTCGCCGAGAAGGCTGAACCTGCGAACACTCCTGCGTCACCGGAGATTGCACAAAATGAGGACGAGCTGAATGGGTATGTGGTAGAAATCGGCAAGACTAAAGAGCTGAAAGAACCAACGCAAGTTCCTGTGGCCGTCACTCCGCCACCTCCGGTGGTAGCGGAAGAATGCCCGCAGGTAAAACCGATCGCCGACAAGCTCAGTACTTTCTCCTGCTTGATCGCTCCTGTCGCACCTACGATCGAGATCCGCTTGATTAATCCGCTGGGCGTTCAGGTGGCAACTAAGACGATCAGTTGCGGGACGACTCGCAAAGGAAAACCGACTGTTTGCACTATACCTCCTTCTGGTACGTGCGAAGCGCCGCTTCGCATTCCCGGCCCCTGCGACGGACGCAGTATCACCAGTAGTGTGAAAATCAATGGCAATTTGTGTCCGGTGCTTGCAGAATCGCCACGGCAACAAGTATGTCTCCCTCCCAAAAACGTATCTGGTAAATGGCAGATCGTTCGCAGTGAATGTGGAAGGCTGACTCGCGGCACCATCTCCATGGCTCCTCCGCGACCGAAAGTGGCACGCAAACCACGTCCGAAAAATGAAGAAAAGCATGGCGAGAAGAAAGCTGCAAAAGCGTTTAACCTGACAGGTAGCTGGTCCGCTACTACCAACACGAATGGAAAGATAGATTCTGCAACCGTACCGATGACACAGACCGGCAACACCATCACCATGGTCGCGGGATTAACTTACACTGGCACCGTCTCCGGCAACACGATCACTTTCCACAACGAGCTACCTCCTACTACCACGGACTGGGTGCTCAACTACGATCCTGCGACCGATACGATGGAAGGTCAAGGCTCGATGAAGTCGGACACCTTGAATCTCCATTGGACGGTCAAAATGAAACGGTAGTGAGCTTGCACGCTTGAGTGTTTCGGCATTGGAGGTCTATGGTTCAGAACAACTGTGATGTGGTTGCTCACTCAGTCCTGAAGTTGATTCTTGAGCTCACTTAACGGGGGGAACAGTATGCAGTTTTTCGTACACGCGATCGATGGAAAAGATGAAGACGCACTGAATCGCAGGCTCGCCGTCAGAGAACAACACATGCTTCTTGCCGAAAAGTTGTACAAAGAAGGCACTGTTCTTTATGGTGCGGCACTTCTTGATGACGACGGACAGATGATTGGCTCGACTATGGTTGTCGAGTTTCCTTCCCGAGCAGAGCTTGATCTATGGCTCAAAGACGAACCTTACGTGACTGGAAATGTCTGGCAGAGCATAGACATCCAGCCATGTCGAGTGGCACCCATCTTCTCGCATTTGGTTCCGCAGCTCCGAAAATAGTGGCAGTCGAATTTGGATATTCTGAGGGCCAGGAACTGGAAGGAGCAGGCAATGCAAAAACGCAACAATCAGCCAATTTGCGAATGTGGCACAATGGGCAATTGAACCTGTTGGAGAGCAACAACGAATTGAAAGTGCATTTCAGTTTGCTAAAACGATTTTCGGGGCTGGTTGTCGCGCTCGTTTGTATCAGTTCCGCTCATGCTGCTGAAAACGGCACGACTGCCAGGGACGTTCGCTTTCGCGCGCTGACAGCCTATGCCAAAGGTGATTCGATTTTGGCAATCAGTATCCTGAATGAAGCGCTAAAGAAAGGTGGCAAGGAGGAGCAATCCCATACGCATGCAGATCTGGCAGAGATCTATTTCAAGCTGGGTAAGATCGAACAGGCGACTTCGGAACTGAGTACAGCGAAGAAAGGACTTAGAGATAATGCCTACAAGTGTAGGATACGGTTGATTGAAAGACGACTCGGGAGCCTATCAGCAAAACAGATGACAGCGATGCATGATGACAATGATGGCAGCCAGGATTCGATTGGCGAATGCTGGATGGAAGAAGATGGCACAATCAAGATGCGGTTGATTGCGCTCGCTCCAGGTTTGAGGGGACACGGTGAATTTACTTATGCACCGGATCATGCACAGTACGAAGAAGTTCTCAAACATGTCGGTCCGTTGAAACCGGGTGAGAAGAAGCTGGTGCCGCCCTGGGATTGAGAGCGGAAGGTTACATCCAAATATCAGAGGTGCAATCGCCCCCAGGATAACGCATCTCGTGTGCTCGTGCCGGACCGTGCGGTTCCTTTCCGAAGTCAACGTAGAAGTCTTCGTTGAGTTTTAGCCCGCCTGTCTCAGTGTTGCAATCCACTTGCACGAGATAGGATCCCTCTTTGGCAATATCCGGATAGAACTGATTGTCCCAGACACTGAAGAGAGAGTTCGTCACGTAAAGGCGTTTGCCGTCGAGACTCAGTTGCAGCATCTGAGGTCCACCTGCCAACTTGTATCCCTTGATTGTGGGCGCTTTTCCGAGCACGCCGCCGCACCAAACCTGCCCAACTTGTTTCGGATGGGAAGGATCGCTAATGTCATACTGGCGGATATCACCGTGCAGCCAGTTGCTCAAGTACATAAACCGATCGTCCATTGAGATCAGCCAATCTGTAATCAGCGACGGAACAGGAAACGGCCAGCCTTCAACTTCAATCGGTTCAATTGCCACTACCTTTTCGACCGACCAATCGTCATTTGACTTGTACCAGTGCCACATGGTTCCACTTAGCGCGGCACCCACGTAGCCGTGACTGCTCTCCGGATTATGCTGGAATCGCACCTCCAGTGGTATCAGTCCATCTTGCCCGAGGTCAACTGACTTTATAATCTTGCGCTGCGACCAATCCCAGAAATGAATCTGGCTGCCGTACTTTCCGGCTTTAACATCTTCGAGGCTGAAACCTGTTCGATAGGTGTTGGGAGCGGACCATTCGCTTGACACCATCACGTTGTGGCGAGGCTGATACCAGAAGTCATAATTGAAGCGCATGCCATCCATCCCGCGCTCCCAACGATCGGATACGTTGAATTCTTCATCCAGAGTTATAAATCCGCCGGGTCCATCGCCGTTCGAGTCGCCCAGCATGGAGATCATGATTGCATCAGGCAAACAATGCACCGTGTGTGGTGCAGAAAGGCTGGTCTTGGATTTGATTTCCTCAGGCTCGATTACTTTATGAATTTTGGGAGAACGTGCATCTTCCATGTCGACAATGTGGATGCGTGACGATGTGTTTCCAGGCACTATCGCAAAACGCCTGGTTTTTGATGGATTTCCATGACATGAGCTGCATGCGTTCCAACCGAAATGGTGCAACTCATCGCCCACGTTCGGCATCTCGAGTCGGTGAATTATTTGCGAATACGTATCGGATTGCGGATCGACATCAATGGTAGCCAGATAATCTGGCGCTTTGATCTCGGTGCCGTTGTAGATACAGACGGTATAGAGCAGTTGTTCTCGTTCTGACTTTATAGCCTCTTCCGGGGACGCATAGCCTGGACCGCAACATTTTGCCTTGTGTCCTGAGTGCTCGATATTCACTATGATCCGCTCCTTTTGGCTGTCCCGAGAAATGTGCCTTCTGTCCCTGAGTTGTGTTGATGCAACACATTTGACTGTCGCCATGCCTGACAACAACCGCCGACCCCAGGCTGAGTAATCTATCCGCTGGAACTGAAATTTGCAACAGAAACCAAAGTACTTGCGAGCAATACAGGCGGGTGAACGAGCAAGCAGAACGTCTCGGAATATCCTAAGTTAGTTGTCTAAAGTGAAACAGAAACGTTGGTCAGCTTTGCGGTTAGACCATTCTTTGATGTTAAGATCATCGAATCAGGGATCTCGATCGTATGCAAACGAGAATGAATACGACAAAAAGTCCGAATGGTTCGGTGTTTTCGACATTCGGTCAAGAAAAATCGAGCCTGGTTTTAGACGAGCCAGGGCTCTCATCGAGATTAACGCTACCAAATCTTGGTGCCAGTTCAGCGTGGTTATTCAATCCCTGGATCGACTCGCTGTTCGTTTGCGGAGGGCTAGTTTGGATTCTTTTCGGAATTCATCTTTGGCTGTGCCAGGGACAACCATCAATTGGAACAGAGCTACCTGAAGAGGCATTCCTTTTAGCGTTTGGATCGATTCTTCTGACAAACTCTCATGTTGCTGCAACACTTGTTCGCCTGTACGAGAAAAAAGAAGTACGCCACCACTTCTGGTTTCATAGTTTTATCATGCCTGCATGTGTAGTGCTGATGATCGTAATTACACTGTCGAATCCCATATGTATGGCAGTGCTTCTCCGGCTATCCATCTGCCTTGCCGTCGATCATACAATTGCGCAGAATTATGGTGTGACGTTAATGTACTGTCACAGGGGTGGATATGTTCTGCAAAGATGGGAAAAATTCTGTCTGAAGATTCTGCACCATGCGCTGATCTGGTTCGTGATCTTGCGGCAACTCTCTTATGAGAGGTGGATTCCTACTGAATATCTTGGGTTCGAGATTCCACGGCTTGGTCCGATTCCAGTAGAGTTTGTAAACACTGCATCTGCAGTTTTCTCCATTTCTGCGGCTATTTTCGCGCTCGTGATTGTTCGAAAGACTGTCAGCTCCGGCAAAACACTGCCACTGCCTGCGCTGCTTTTGCTAATCACCACCCTCTTCAGTTACAGATGTGGTGTCGAGCTATCCGCAGCATTTCTAATATTCATTCCCGCGTTCTTCCACGCTACGCAGCATATGGCAGTAGCCACGCACTATAAAATGCAAGAACAAACGACTTCACAAGTCGAAGGCTCTAAATCAAAAGGAGCTTTTTGGCTTCGCACATTCTTGATCGGATCTTCGATTCTCGTATTGCCTCCGATGCTTCTAAGTCTCATCGGAATACCGTTTGCCACCGCATGGGTGAGCGTACTGATTTGCGTTAACCTCCAGCATTTTTTAGCCGATCGCGACATATGGAAAGTTCGAAATTATTCCGCAATCACTTCGAACAGCAATTAACGAGGCAATACAATCATGGATATCCAATCCAGAGACAGTGCGCTTTTGATAAGAGATTCCGAGCCACGAAGCTCGCAAGTAGTCGATTCACGAGGCAGCTACGTAATTGGCATTGATGGTCGCAAGTATGTAGACTTTCTCACCGGTTGGTGCGTTGGAAACTTCGGCTGGAGAAACGAAGAAATTGAACGTCACATGAAAAGTTTTGATGGACCTACGTATGTAGCTCCGAAGTGTATTTACGAACCCTGGCTTCAACTTTCTGAATCGCTTTCTGACATAGTCCCTCATGGATTGACCAGGTGCGTGAGAACAACCACCGGAACCGAGTCGGTTGAAGCGTCATTGCAACTTGCCCGTGCATATACCGAAAGGACGAAGTTCATCGCTATTCAGAACAGCTTTCATGGCAATTCGATTGCCATCAATGAAATTATGCAGGGGGGACAAATTCCGTTACCGCTGGACGAGAAAGCTGCCGACAAGGTGGAGCAATTATTGAAAACGCGGGAATACGCCGCAATGATCATGGAGCCGATCATTTGCAATCTCGCCGTGCATATACCATCTCCGCAGTTCATGATGCGCGTTCGCGAATTGTGCAGTCAATATGGTTCGCTCTTGATTTTGGATGAAGTTGCTACAGGCTTCGGTCGCACAGGGAAACTCTTCGCCACCGAACATTACTCTGTTGTTCCTGACATTATGTGCATGGCCAAAGCAATGGGCGGAGGTTATGCCCCCATTGGCGCTACCATGACCACTGAGAATATTGCCACGACGGCTGGTGACAAATTCGATATGTATTCGACGTTTGGTTGGCATCCACGTTCCGTTCAAGCAGCACAAGCCACGCTCAATTTCATTGAGTCTAACAGGCAGAACCTGCTGCAGAATGTTGCCGAGCAGAGCAGCTACTTTAGCGAGCGTATTTCCTCGATGAAATTCAACTGCGAGACTCGTGTGCGAATCAAAGGATTGGCAATTGCTATTGAATTCGAATTGCATGAGTTCAGCAGCAGGCTGGCTGCAAAATGCGAAGAGAATGGGCTTCTACTCTCGATGTTCAAGGACGCAATTCTAATGTGGCCGGCGTTAACGATAGATAGAGCGACAGCGAAAGAGGGCCTGGATATTTTCGAGAAGTGTGCTCAAATGGATTAGATCGTGCCGATGAGTGTGGTACTAGCTTACGCGCGATTCAACGGAGTTCCAGGTGACAATATGCAAATTGGAGATCTGAGTATTACAGTCCAGGGCACGCGCCAGACCGCATGGAATAAACTTGTGGACTGGCAAACCATGCATGAATGGGACATCTTCATGGACTACTTGAAGTTCGATGGGCCGCTGCAAATGGGTAGTGTCGGCAAACTAAAGATGAAGGGCGGACCGGAAGTAGATTTACGCGTGACTCACTTTTCTCCACTCGATTCTTACACCGATGAGTTTTCAATGTTGGGCTCGACTTTCGTCTTTCATCACGAGCTCGCTGAGCCGCGGCCGGGCGAAGTAAAGGTGCGTATTTGGGTCGAATGCCACGGATTTCTTGCTGCATTGCTGGCGAATCTTATGAAAAAAGACTTCGACAAAAAAATGCCGATCCTGATGCAGAACTTCAGACAGCAATATGAAAAGGAGCTATCCTCCAACCGGTGGTGAAACTTCTCGGGAGCCGACTCGTCAACTATTATCGTCCCCGGGCAGCTGTTCCACTGTAACTGTCAGTGGTCCTGCGCGGCGAAACTTCGCAAAGAGCGATGGATCAGGCCCCATCGCAATAACTTGTTGGGCCTTCTCTCTCGCCTCTTTTTCCGAACCGCTCCATATAATTCCTTTTCCTTTGAAATGAATCGACAGCATTAGCCACCATGATTTTGCGATACTGTACTTGAATACTTTTCTCAGGACTGAAACAACGAACTCCATAGTGTTTGAATCATCGTTATGAAGAATGACTGCATATGGTGGCGCCGGTTTGGGTGCGCTTTGATCGAGGACATCCACATCAGGAATCTTCTCACCGAGGTCAGCTTTGCGATCTAAAAGTACCAGAAGCACTATCATATTCAGATCCTATCCATTGGCCGTATATGGAATTCTATCTTATCGAAGAACAATCCGGTTCGACCTTGTCACATGATCGATTCTTCGTCAGATAAACGTCGGAAAAGCTCCTATTTCTGAGCGCTTGCAAGCTTTGCGTGTTTACGCAAACCGCCTGATCAAGCCCACACTCATCCCTGCGCGTAGTTTCATTGGCGCAATATCCCTTTTCGGTGATACTGAATAAGCGCATCGAATCCCTGTTCCAAGTATCCTGCAAGAGAACGTTCCTCACAGAACGTAGGAGAACGCTATGAGCACTGAGTTTAGTCCCAAAGACATTCCTTGTTTTGGGAATTCTTCAGAAGAAGCCACTCTCGTAAACGACGCACGGGAAAATATCTTCGACGAGATTTGTTCACAATCGAGAGTGACTCAGCCAACCGTCGAAAACTCCGGGCGAGCCTGCGATGCAATTCTCCCAGCTGCAAGAGGCGGCAATGATGCAAGAGTAGGGGCACCTGCGCCGATTGGAACTGCGACTATGGAACGAGATGGAACTATTGTGCTTCAGCTTCGAGCCATGGGTCCGGGAATTCTTGGCCATGCCACCATGAGATATCAGCAAAGTCATCCTAACTACAAAGAAGTTTTCCGACACATCGGTGGTATCGTTCCTGGTCAAACCAGGAAGGTTTTGCCGTTCGATCAACCAGCGCAACGCTGAGCGAAC
>CAYTDR010000277.1:0-3571 GCA_964436185.1 uncultured Candidatus Obscuribacterales bacterium
TCTTATCCAATATTAAATTCTCAGGTGTGAAGTCTCGATGAATAATGGGAGGACTCATTCCGTGCAAATAGACGAGCAGAGATGCCAACTCCCTCGCCCATTGAATGCATTGTTCCTGCGATGGAAGATTGCCTATTCTCACCAGATCACTCAGGCGCGTACCCTCTATGTACGCCAGAGCCAGGTATTCGCGACCTTCTTCGTGGAAGAAATCCAGGACCGTGGCAATCTGCGGATGGTTGCACCGCTGCAGCAATCTCGCTTCACGTGCGAACATCTGTGATACGGTCGACTGAGTCTCCTCATCAAGTCTAAGTGGAAGAGCTGATTCTTTGATAACGATTTGGCTGCCGTTCATTTCAGCAAGGTAGGTCGTTGAGAAACCTCCGGAGCTTAGGTAGTCTTTGATGAGGATTCGACCTGATTGCAGTTGAGTTCCAAGCTCCAATGGCACGTAATTGGTTCGACCAAGGTGCCGTTTCATCTCATCGTTCCAAAGGTTGGTAAACGATGAGCACTGGCTTTCAGCCGGTTTCTCTTGCTGTTTATAGTGAAGCCGCTGAGGATCAGTTTGCTTGATGAAATTCCATCCCGATTCTGTGAAAACCTTGCGGTCCAGATGAGTTTCAAGCTGCTTGGCCAGCACCTTCTGCTCGGATTGGGCGAACAGTTTCAATGGAACTGCAATGCATTCGCCGCTCCGGTCTTTGATCAACAGTTGCTGCAAGTCGAGATCGTCAGCGTGAACCTCTGATTCTTTGACTTGATCCAGTTTAACCATATCAACCTCGGATACTTCCTTCCAAAGGAATGTCCTCTGGGTGGAGCCATCCCCCTTTGTTGGAGCCATTCCGCGAGCCTTCAGTCCTTCACTTGCGAAGACAACGGTCAGAAGCCCCGAGGATAGAATTCGATAAGACTGAACGACAAAAAGTATTGGAACTACAACTGCTATCGCTAGCATGAAATATGGCTGGTCGTATTGGTCGAAAAGGAGGCTCTTGAAAGGATCACGATAGTCGAGAATTTGATAGACCATATCCATGAGCCAGAAAAAGTATCCGGGAAATACTAGAGGAATAATCACTATGTGCGAAGGTCGTTTACGTCTAATCTTCGTATAAGGGCCAGTTAATGGAATACGATTCCATGCATTCTCTAACCGACCGTAAATGAGCCTGCTCATCCAGTTTAACAAACTGACAAGAAGTACGATCAGAATTGAATAAAGAAGAAAACCTGCCATGACTCCTATGGAATGGAAGGAGAGTAACGTTAAAAGTGCGTGTGGGATGTGCACGATGTACGACACGTTCAAAATCAAAGAGAGGCCAAGAACCGATACCAATAGCACAGTCATAAGCGATATCCCAACCAGTCTCGTTACGTTCGAGAAAAGAACCATGGGCAATGAAGACTCGTCTGACTGCAGTGTTCGCAATCGCTTTTTGACCTCGGAGCGATCGAAATTCCTTTCCATCTTCATTGGCTTATCTCCACCGCCTGCAACAAATCTCGACGTACCTCGCTTATGGTGCGATATCTTTGATCGCAATCGAGAGACGTCGCGCTTGCCACTATCATGTCGAGTTGCTCGTCTAATTCCGGTATCACTGATTTCGGACGAGACACTGATATCGGCAGTGGTGGCTTACCAGTGCTGAGAAAGAATAGCGTGCAGCCCAATGAGTAGATGTCGCTTTGTGTCGTCGAGATTCCCTGGAACTGCTCTGGTGATAGGTAACTCGGTTTGCCGACTACTTGATTGGTCCGAACACCCTCCTCGACTTGTGCGATGTCGAAGTCTATCAGTTTCAGCATTCCACTGCTGGACAAAAGCACGTTGTCCGGCGTGAAGTCGCGATGCACTATGGGCGGTTGCTGGTTGTGCAATTGATCGAGTATGTCGCACAAACACAGTCCAAGCTCGTATACATGAGATTGAGAGAACGGACCGCTCTGCCTCACCATTTCACTCAATGACATTCCATCGACGAATTCACGGACAAGATAGGCACGGCAATCTTCGACGAAGAGATCGTAATATCTGACGATGAACTCAGAGTTCAGACTCTGAATGATGCGAGCTTCACGTTGAACCATATTCAGTGCGCTTTCTGCCGCCTCGAAGTCTCCATGCACCGGCATGATGAACTCCTTGAGGACGACCCTGCTGGAGCCATCTGCTGAGGGATAATGATCGATTGCTTCATATGCGATTCCCTGTCCACCAGCTCCAAGGATACGAACAATCTCGAAGCGGTGCTCATTGAGCCAATCGCCAGGCAGCAGCGCCCTCACTGAGACTCTCTCTGCAGCCTTCAACGAATGACACCACAGTTCAGTAAAGCTGG
Source organism: uncultured Candidatus Obscuribacterales bacterium (assembly GCA_964436185.1). Taxonomy (GTDB): domain Bacteria; phylum Cyanobacteriota; class Vampirovibrionia; order Obscuribacterales; family Obscuribacteraceae; genus CAYTDR01. The sequence goes on from CAYTDR010000277.1 coordinate 2,355, forward strand.
GGTTGTGCTCGGGAGAGCCGAATCGAGAAAGATTGTCGCCGATGCGGTTGGGCAGGAGTCTGAGTAGAACGCTGACAAGTTTCAGCTGATCGCGTTCTGCGACCGCTCTGAAATCAATCTCAATCACATGAGTGTTCTTTCTTTTCTTCAACCAAAAGCGATTTATGCGATCTGCACCGGTATCAAGGAGGCTCGAATTGAATTCCAGAACGAGAATCTTGTCTTTATTTCGAGAGTCCTTCGAGCGCGTTGTAAGCTCTGCCGACAATAGCGCCCTCCAGGGTAGGAGTATTGGATCTACCCTCGTCACCCACATGCCTTCCTCGTCAAACCTGATTAGACCGGTTCTGCCAACTGCTCGCAAGTGGAGATAAATGGCCATTCCTGCGCCCAGAATTAACGGGCTAAAGAGGAGAAGAACCGAGTGAGTGGCGATCATCAGACCCACTCCGAGAACCATGAAGGCTGCAAAACCGAATAATAGCGGGTCTTCTAGTTTTTTGAGCGATGCTCTGAAACTGGACAGAGGCAGATGCCGAAATTCCACTGAACAAGGCGACATTCGCCTCGATTCGGGAGTTTGACTGTGGCTACTAATGGTGATTGTCACAGTCAGCCCCGTCCCAAAGATACCTGACAACCATAGCGTTATCGGAGCAAATTAGATACCGGGTTAAAGCAACGGCAGAGACAGGGAAAACACCAGGTTGAGATAATGTCTTGAAAGATGCGAACGGGGTATACACAATCTGGATCTTGATCGGATTCTGACCAGTTTTAAACAAGCATTACTAATTTGGAGAACCAAAAGGACCGCTAAAAAGGAGCTTTGCTGCTTGAGATGCAGTCGCACTTCGCTATTTATAACTTGTTCGGATGGGCCGATGGGATGATGTTCTAGGATGACTAGTGGCTCGACAATAGAATTGTTCTAGTTATTGAAGGCGTTGAAAACATGCCTGCTCGATGTCTCGATTTGATTGAGGAAGTCGAGCGATGCAACAGCATTAGATTCGTGCCTTGATGGAAGTTGATCAATTTACTCTGAAGGACAGTACACATGAAAGTCACTTTATTTGGAGCGGCAAAAGAAGTTACCGGCTCTTGTTATATGCTTCAGACCGACCGATCCACTGTTCTTGTGGATTGCGGAATGTTCCAGGGACCAAGAAGACTTGAGCGGATGAACTTTATTCCCAGAGGCTTGCCTGTAGATA
>CAYTDR010000277.1:3581-8846 GCA_964436185.1 uncultured Candidatus Obscuribacterales bacterium
GGCTGTTTTGCTTACACATGGGCATCTCGATCACTGTGGTCGGTTGCCAATGCTCTACAAAGCTGGCTACAGAGGACCAATCTATGCAACACAGGGCACTATTGAAATTGCAATGCTAATTTTACGTGACGCTGCACACATTCAAGAAAACGATGTTAAACGGGAAAACCGACGCCGACAAAGAGCGCGGCAGAGTCCCATAAGACCGCTGTTCAATTCGGACGACGTAATTAGGGTTTGCAAACAGTTCCAGCCCGTTGAGTTGAATGAAATGATTTGTGTGGCCGACGGTATTAACGCTAGATTCGTAGATGCCGGTCACATCTTGGGCTCTGCCAGTATTGAGTTGTTTGCCGAAGAGGGTAGAGCAACTAAGGATGATTTCAGAAAACTTGTCTTCTCCGGCGACATCGGTCCATACAATGTTCCAATAATGCATGATCCCGCCTCGATCGAAAAGGCGGATGTCGTGTTTCTCGAGTCAACCTATGGAGACCGCGATCACCGGGACTCGTCAAGCACCCTGGAAGAGTTGAAAGCAACATTGTTGAGGGCAAGTGAGACGTGCGGAAAAATTCTCATTCCAACTTTTGCAGTGGGAAGGGCACAACAAGTTCTATACTACCTGGCTTCGATCTATAAGAGTGGTCAGGTACCTGTATTGCCAGTCATGCTTGATAGTCCTATGGCTATTGCTGCAACCGAGATCTACGCCAGACATAGTGAATTGATGGACGAAGCCGGACTGGACATTTTTCGAGCGGGCAAACTTCGAAAAGACGTCTTACCGGTGAGAACTTGCACAACCGTGGAAGAGTCGCAGATGTTGAACGACGTGAAGGGCCCCTGTGTGATTTTGGCAGGGGCAGGTATGTGCAACGCCGGTCGCATACTTCAGCACTTCAAACATAATCTTTGGAGAGACGAAACAATTGTCATTATGGTCGGCTATCAAGCAAAGGGCTCTCTTGGACGGATGCTTATTGATGGTGCTGATAAAGTGAAGATCTACGGCGAGACGATTGCCGTGCGAGCGTCGATCAAAAGTATCGGCGGCCTTAGTGCTCATGCAGGACAAACTGATCTTCTGCGCTGGGTAGAGCCTATGGCAACGCGCCACGCTCATATCGTGCTGACCCATGGAGAACCACATCAGATTCAGCAGTTAGGAAATGAGATTTTAAATCGCTATGGTATCAAATGTGAGGCGCCAAGGATTGGAGAGACTATTGAAGTTCCATCCCGAAGACTGGCAGCCCGGTCATATTTCGGTGCTCATTCCGAAGTTTGAGTGGCTGACCAGTCAAGAATTGGAGGGCGGCAAGACCAGGAAAGTCATCGTTTGAAGGATAATTGGACGCTCTCGGCGTTGTGCCTCCATGAAATATGTATGTTTGGCTTGCCCTATGCGCAATCATCTGCAATGTTCAGCAGTGTTGTAAGAAGGGTTGACCAGCTGGACTGCAGCTCGGTCAATTGAGTATGCAGAGACTCAAGCTGTGGGTCTATTGCGAATCCCAGACTCGGCTGGTGTCGCGTCAGTATAAGGAAATCCAGATCACGACGGATGGCACTGGAAAAAAGATCACGTGATTGCCAAACCTTTAAATCGCTGAGAATTGATGAGTACGCCTCCTTCTTTCTGGATAAATCTGGGTCGGGACCTGTTTGGCTCGCCGTGAGCAAATGCAGATCCGATTCAGATAATTTCCCTGCTTCCAGACAAATGAAGTCCGCGAAAAGTTCACGAGCCATTGCTGGAATATCTTTTTTACTGACGGTCACCCCTTCCAATGCCCATTGAACGCTGTCACTATTTACTGTGGCATGAAACTCAGCTATCGGTTTCAAATCATCTGTAGTCACCTGATTGAGTTCCATAGCCAGGGTCATTTCACTTTGGAGGATGAACACTTGGACGCATTCGAAGTAACTTCGCAGAAGCATCGTCCAATTGTGGCCGGACAAATGTCCCTGATAACATGTGAATTTATAGGGTTCAGATGAAGAATCGCGTTTGCATTCCAGCTCGAATGTCGATTTCGCATTTTCAATTACAATCCTTATTCTTTCGGATGCCGTGCTGTTGTTCAGCTCCCAAACAAAAGGGGCAAGCTCGATGAAGAACTGATCTATCCACGAACGCGCGGATGCCTCTATGAGCGCATATCGCTGAGGTAGCCAGGTATCTCGACTAGTCTGGTGGGCTTCTGAATCTGGGTCTTCTATCAAATTTGCCAGCCATCCGGACAACTTGGCGATCGGTCTTGATTGCAATCGACTTAAGGCAATCTCGGATACTTTGGATAGCGGCGGTATCGATTTATGAGAGTGTATGGGACCCCAGGATTCTTCATAATTGTCCATTTTCCATTCCTCTGTTGTCTGCAACCATGCCTTACTAGAACTGCATGGCAAGCTTGTTATTGAATTGTTGTTTAGAGGGCTCGCGGTGATCCGTCCAAGAAAATATGAGCAGCTGAAGACCGTGGCGAACAGCGCTTGAGTCGCCGCGTTTGCAGAGGTCATTAGAGCATGTCAGTGACCGCCTTACCGAATTTAATTCAAGAATACTTGGACTGTGCGGTTTTCACTAACTCTTTGAAGACAGTCGATCACCTGGCAGAAAGTGCTCTCTGGAATGCATGTCAGTCGTCTGATCCAGATCGGAAGTCCTAACTATTGCGCCATCCCCCAATCCTAGAGCAACATTAAGTGCCCGAGCCGCGGAGAACATCAAGGGTTCGATTTCCGCGTACCTGCTTTCACTGTTGTCTGAGACGCCGAAGACCACTTCAATCGCGCCCGCGGCGTGATGGAAGTAGGAGTATCTATAAATGCATTCCTTGATTCGTTGACAAATTCTTGCGCCAACAATTTGATCCGCATCTACCAACATAGCGGCAATGTATCTTTTTCCGTATTGTATTACTATGTCCTGCCCTCGAAGGACCTTAAGCAGACTTCGGGCGATTTCGTTTACTACCTCTTCTGCTCCGGGCTCATTGCCATCGCTCCCCAATTCATCGAAATTTGTTACTTCGATCAATAGCAATGCAACAGGCACGTCAATCTCTCTGCAGGAGTTTAGCTGGTCTATGAAGACCGAAGAAAGTTCTTCTATACACTCGCCCACGTGTACAACCTGTTCGCGTTGTGATAGCAAAAGGTGCTTCGCACGGGAACGTCCGCATGATGGTTGATCGACTGGTTTAAACGTTTGGCAGGTTGTCGATACGCCTGTCTCAATTTCCGCATCAGCTATTTCGATTGGTTCGACAGTTTTAACTGAATCGGCCGGTTTGCCGTTCTTCATTTTTTTCATGATTCACCACACCGTAAATTCTCATTTTTGCGTTCTGCGTTATTTGGAAAAAGTTGGCACATCTACCAATCATTCTCTAACGTTTTTTGAAGTTACTTAGCTGTAGTAAATCAGAATCCATGTAGTCTGAACATCAGCCATTCGGGGCACCCAAGTGGGGGATATCAAATAACCCATGCTATCGAACGCAGTATCACCATTGATTTGTCGAAGTTGAGACTCCATTGGCGGGCTTGCCTCCAATAGTGATACCATTATAAGTTAGGACCAACCAGCATTCTACAGACTGGTCTAAATTCTCGAGACACGAAAGTTAATTGTGTTCAGGACTTACTTCGTAGTATCGAATTGACTGTCAATACTGACTTTTTCCCTAAATGCGCAGAGAATCGTCAGAGCTCTACAGCGCTGTAATTTCAAGGGTCTCCGATCGTAGTCTCCCACATCGGAGCCTCCTCAGCGTCCTCCCAAAGGTTGAGAAAGCCACGGCAAGCCTGCGTACATATTTTTCGGAGGGAACGAGATCATTCCAAAGATGGATAACGGATATCTCTCACCACTAGAAATATCTGGCGCAGATCACAGGCTCAAGTATGCCAATAAAGGAATCCAAAGGCGCCACTCGTCTGATTGAGTCTCTTGAAAAGCTAGTTCTCCGGCAATGTCATAAGGAAATCGGTAATCTGTCTGGTTTCTTGAGTGGAGAGTTTGGTCGGTGGCATGCTATAACGGCTCGGCTTATAAGGACTTCCACCATGCATAACTATAGCTCCGGTGGCTATGCGGTTCTCAATAAAGCTGCGACTGCGAAAAGCACCTATTCCATTAAGATCGGGACCCAATCTTTTTGCATTGTGCAGAGAATGACATGCTAGGCAACCAGACTTTTCAAAGAGAACCTGTCCTTTCCGGCTCGACGGCGAAGGATCTGCCGGCGTAAACTTGAATCCCTTGGGTAAGAGATACTCCAACTCTTCACCATGACCGGTGGTTTCTAAGTCCGAATCCGGAAGTGATACTAAGTAATCAGCTACGGCTGTTGCATCCTTGCGTGGAAGTTGAACATGTTGCATTAGCTGTTCAGGGCGGGGATACCTAGTAGTAATCGGTCGTTTTTTCTTCGGTCCGGACAGTAATTCAACGAGGTGCTCTTTTCTTCTGTAACTACCTATACCATCAAGCGGTGGTCCCAATAATCCTCCGTCGCCCTGTATATAGTGGCAACTCAAACAACCATTTCTGTCGATGATTTTCCTGCCAGGACTGACTCCTTGCGATTCACACGCAGGGATGCTCGCCAACGCTGCAAAAACAGCGACTATGAATGCTAACGATGGCTTTCGATTCATATATAGCCCTTCACACTCCAGTAGATAGTTTACAGTGTCCGAACTGAGCCTTCCTGCGTACCTGCGTTTATTCTAACCGGGCTAGCGATACGAACACATATGGATGTTATTCGAGAGGCTGGTATGACAACCCGGCTGCAGTCGCCAGGACACAACAGTCTCATGGATCATCTTTACTCTGCTAATGTTAGAAGAGATGTCAGGGGAAATTAGACTCTGCTCTTTTGTGGCATCTTCAGTACGACGACTGTACAAGGCACGGAGTCTACGATCTCATCGGCCACACTGCCGAACCAGAATCGCTCAAAACCTTGTCTTCCATGGCTCGGTACAATCATCTCAGCAGCAGGAAGCGTTCGGCATCGCCTGGCTAAGGCATCAGATGTTTCTCCTGAAAGAATCTCCGTGGTCACCTCTAGTCCTACTTGACTTCGCAGTGTTTCCGCCACCTCATCAAGCAAGCGCTGCTCGTCTTTCCATTCTTGCGCCACCACATCTGGTATGCCCTCCACCGGTGCATCGGCGAAACCTGATACCACTACATGTATTAGGAAAATTTCCGTATCTGCTTGATAATTCCGTTTCCGAATG
>CAYTDR010000278.1:0-4480 GCA_964436185.1 uncultured Candidatus Obscuribacterales bacterium
AAATACCTCTCACGGAAAACTTGTCCAAGTGGCTCCTTGAGCTGCCGAGAATGCAGAAAAGAGCAATAGCCGTTTTTGTAGATGCGCTGTTGTGCATATTTACAGTGGCACTGGCCTACAGACTGCGTCTGGACGCCTGGATTTTTCCTACAGGACAACAGTGGCTTTCCTACCTGCTCGCCGTCGCGATCGCACTGCCCGTCTTTATTAGATTTGGGCTTTACCGGGCTATATTCCGTTATGTGGGGTGGTATGCGCTAAGCGCTGTGACGCTCGCATGCTTGCTCTATGGTGCAATCTATTCCTTCATTTTTTCGGTTGTGGGTCTTGCGTTGGTCCCGAGAACCACCGGATTTCTTCAACCCATTCTCCTGTTCATTTCTGTCGGTGCCTCAAGAGCTATTGCTCGTTTCTGGCTAGGTGGCGGATATGCAGCAATACTTGGGACCGCCCCAAGAAGGCGCGTTCTAATTTACGGGGCAGGTTCCGCGGGTCGACAGCTGGCGGGGGGATTGGCTAGTAGTCAAGAGATGCAGGTGGTCGCATTCATCGATGACGACCAAACGCTGCATGGCAGTTACTTGAACGGTAAGCCGATTTTTGCGCCAGCGAAGCTTGCAGATGCGATAGAAGATCTCGCAATTAATGATGTGCTGCTCGCCATTCCCTCGGCTTCTAGAAGGCGCAGAAACGAAATTGTAGATCAACTACGGGATCATGAAGTGTCTGTCCGCACGCTTCCGGGTATTTTCGAACTTGCAGACGGAAAGGTAACTGTAAGCGACCTTCGCCCCATTCAGATAGAGGATCTCCTCGGACGCGATCCCGTCCCACCCGATCCGGCGCTAATGGCCAAATGCATTACAGCGAAAACCGTACTCGTCACAGGTGCTGGCGGGTCTATCGGCAGTGAGCTTTGCCGCCAAATAGTGAAGCAGAAGCCAACGCGCCTTTTGCTTGTCGACCATAGCGAATTCAATCTTTATGCCATTGATCAAGAGCTCGCCGCTCTTTGTCACTCCGAAAATACAGTCGAGCTTGTTCCAATTCTCGCTTCTGTCACCGAACGGCACCGAATGGAGCGAATCTTCCAGGCTTATTCGCCGAACACAGTTTATCATGCGGCAGCATATAAGCATGTGCCATTGGTCGAAGCCAATCCGGGCGAAGGAGTTCGAAATAACGTTTTCGGTACTCGCACGGTAGCGGAGCTTGCCGAACAATATGGTGTAGAGGATTTCGTTCTAATCAGCACTGACAAGGCAGTGCGTCCACCAAACATCATGGGTGCTTCAAAGCGATTGGCTGAAATGGTTTTACAGCTCATGGCTCAGACGAGTGCGACCCGATTTTCGATTGTACGTTTTGGAAATGTACTGGGATCGAGCGGTTCCGTTGTCCCTCTGTTTCGCAAACAGATCGCGGCAGGCGGACCTATCACGGTAACTCACCCAGAGGTTACCCGATATTTTATGATTATTCCGGAAGCGGCTCAGTTGGTTATTCAGGCTGGTTCGATGGCGACGAGTGGGGATGTATTCGTCTTAGACATGGGTGAGCCGGTGAAGATCGTGAGCCTCGCACGACGGATGATTGAGCTTTCGGGACTGCAAGTAAAGTCCGGACCGGAAGACGAAGGAGTTGAGATCCAGATTACGGGTCTTCGGCCCGCCGAAAAATTGTTCGAGGAGCTCTTGATTGGAGAGGCGCCGCTGAGAACCGAACATCAGAGGATTCTTCGCGCCCGCGAACCCCTGCCTGAACAGAACAGTTTCGCGAATTTTTTACAGCAGCTAGAAGACAACCTAATTAATTGGGATAGCCAAAAGCTGAGGGAGAATATCGGTAAATTCATACCGACTGTTTAGATCGCCTTCCCATCATTCCATTTCATTTTCAAAAGATGAAATATTGCTGGCTCAAGTGCCGAGTTAAGAAATATGGACTGGCTGGCCGATGATGTCTCACAGTTTTCTGGCGAATCGCTCGCAAATGTTGTGGAGCATGCCCTTGATATGTACGACGGCCTTCTAGACCCGGTTGAAATTCGGGTTGTTCAGCGGGAGCAAGCATAAGGTCTCGCATGCCGTTTTGATACGTTGACGTAACTCAGCACGCGGACCAAACTGCAGCACTGATAGCCGCTTACCGTCCGAAGTGAGGTTGTATAGGCGCTTGATTGGAGAACCGGTCGCACTTATAGCTATGCGTCAAATCGCGCTGGCAGTGATACGTGCTAATTGTTTAAATACCCAGACTGGAACATGCATGTTTGATAATAAGGTTTTGTTGATAACCGGCGGCACCGGTTCATTTGGTTCGACTGTACTTAGCCGTTTCATTAATGAGCCATTTAAAGAAATTCGTATTTTTTCACGCGATGAAAAGAAGCAGGAAGATCAACGACTGCATTATCGCGATCCGCGACTTCGGTATTATATTGGCGATGTTCGCGATTTAAGGTCGGTCTCGAGCGCTGTCAAAGGTGTCGATTATATTTTTCATGCTGCCGCTTTGAAGCAAGTGCCGTCCTGCGAGTTCCATCCAATGGAGGCGGTGAAAACCAACGTACTTGGCACCGACAATTTGCTCGAAGCCGCGATATCTGCGGGTGTCTCGCGCGTGGTGTGCCTGTCTACCGACAAGGCAGTTTATCCGATCAATGCCATGGGAATTTCCAAAGCAATGATGGAAAAAGTGATGGTCGCAAAGTCGCGTTTGGCTTTGGGTACCAATACCGTCATTACCGGAACGCGTTATGGGAATGTATTGGCGTCGCGTGGCTCTGTTATTCCGCTTTTTATCGATCAAGTGCGCAAGGGTATTCCGCTGACTATTACGGATCCGACTATGACTCGATTTGTCATGACATTGGGCGAGGCGGTCGATCTAGTACTTTATGCTTTTGAGCATGGTCAGAACGGTGATATGTTTGTGCAAAAAGCACCCGCAGCCACGATCGAAATCCTAGCTCGCTCGGTTTTGGAAGTGCTAGGTGCAAAGAACCATCCGATGAAAGTCATCGGCACCCGCCACGGTGAGAAACTCTATGAGGCGCTGTTGAGCAGGGAGGAGATGGCTGTCGCTGAGGACCGTGGCGGCTATTATCGAGTGCCCCCCGATAACAGAGATCTCAACTACGCTGCTTTTGTTGAGGAAGGTGAACGTCAGATCTCTGATGCCCAGGACTTTCACTCGCACAATGCTCGCCAACTGGGTCAGGCGGAAATGGTATCGATACTGAAAGCCCTTGATTACATGCAGGATGTGCTGGCCGGACGTGATGCAGGGGGAGGCCTGTGACGCTGAATTCGATTGCGGTCACCGGTGCTGACGGCTTTATCGGCCGAAACCTCTGCGTGCGCTTGTGCGAGCTGGGTATTGAGGTGGTCCCGATTTCGCGCGAAAGTAGTGAAGATGACTGGCGGGGTGCGATTTCAAGCGTTGATGCAGTCATTCATCTTGCCGGCGCTAACCGCCCCGAAAATCCCTCGGACTTTTTTACAATCAATGTTGGCTCGGCTGAACGATTAGGGGCCATGCTGAAGGATTCGGGGCGCGCAATTCCGATTGTCTATGCGTCGACGAGCAAGGCTGAAGAAGAGACAGACTATGGTAACAGCAAGCGTCAAGCCGAAGAAGTGTTGCGCTCGTTGACCGAATCTCTCGGCGCAGACGTCTATATTTTCCGCCTTCCCAATGTCTTCGGCAAATGGGCGCGTCCGAATTATAATTCAGCGATAGCAACTTTTTGTCACAATATCGCCAGAAGTCTGCCAATTACCGTCAATGATCCGAGCGCTCCACTTACGTTGGTTTATGTTGACGATGTCGTTGCAGAGATGCTTGCTACACTATCAGAACGACCAGCGGCAGGTTATCGGGAGGTCAGTCCTGTTTATCAGACAACAGTCGGCGAAGTCGCAGAATTGATAAAAGGGTTCCAGACCGACCGTGCAGATAACTTCATTGCAAATGTGGGTGTTGGCCTGACACGTGCGTTGTATGCAACCTATGTATCGGCCTTGCCTGTCGATCAATTCAGTTATTCCATCGCAAGCCACACCGATCCTCGCGGCTCATTTTCGGAAATGTTGAAAACGCGCGAGGCTGGGCAGTTTTCCTATTTCACGGCGCATCCAGGCGTCACACGCGGTGGACATTACCATCATACTAAGACGGAAAAATTTCTGGTTGTACATGGTAATGCGCGGTTTCGATTTCGCCATATTTTAACAGACGCCACACACGAGATATTTACTTCAGGCGAACAACCTGTCGTCGTTGAAACCATTCCCGGATGGTCTCACGATATTACAAACGTAGGCGACGATATCCTCGTAGCGTTGCTTTGGGCCAATGAACTTTTCGATCGGGCAAAGCCCGACACAATCGCCAAAGAGGTTTTCTGACGATGTTCAAATTAAAAGTGATCACCGTCGTCGGGACGCGGCCTGAGATCATTCGGCTCTCACGCGTC
>CAYTDR010000278.1:4490-8839 GCA_964436185.1 uncultured Candidatus Obscuribacterales bacterium
GAGCCAGCTTGACAAGCACTGCGATCACGTGATCGTCCATACTGGGCAAAATTATGATTATGAACTCAACCAAGTTTTCTTCGACGATCTCAATCTTCGCAAACCTGATTACTTTCTGAACGCTGCAGGAGGGACCGCTGCCCAAACGATCGGTCAGGTTATCATTGAGGTGGATAAGGTGCTTCAGACCGAGTCGCCTGATGCCATGCTCATCCTCGGCGATACCAACAGCTGTCTAGCCGTGATTCCTGCAAAGCGCCGTAGGATCCCTGTTTTTCACATGGAGGCCGGTAACCGTTGCTTCGACGATCGGGTTCCAGAAGAAATCAATCGCCGCATCGTCGATCACTCTGCCGATATCAACCTCCCTTATTCCGACATTGCACGGGAGTATCTTCTCGCGGAAGGCCTGCCCGCCGATCGAATTATTAAGACGGGTAGTCCAATGTTCGAAGTGTTATCGTACTACCGCGCCGGTATCGACGCGTCGACAGCGTTGGAAGATGCGGGCGTCGAAGCAGGTCGTTATTTTGTGGTCAGTGCGCATCGAGAAGAAAATGTCGATTCCGAGAAAAATCTTCGCCGTCTTCACGAAACTTTGAATGCCATTGCCGAAGCTTATGATGAACCGATTCTCGTTTCCACCCATCCGCGCACGCGAAATCGGATCGAAGCTTTGAACCTAAGCTTTGATCCACGGGTCAGGCTTCTAAAACCGTTTGGATTTCTGGATTATAATGCTCTCCAGCTGCATTCTCGCGCGGTGTTGTCGGATAGCGGAACAATCAGCGAAGAAAGCTCAATCCTCGGTTTTCCCGCGCTGAATATACGCGAAGCCCATGAGCGACCGGAGGCCATGGAAGAGGGCGCGGTCATGATGGTAGGACTTGGTAAAGACCGCATTCTTCAGGCCCTCAGAATTATCGCCGATGAAGGTCCGGAGCGAGCCCAACGCACAACCCGCGTTGCGGATTATTCGAAGCCGAATGTTTCCGACAAGGTTCTGCACATCATTATGAGCTATACCGACTATGTCACCCGAACTGTTTGGAAAGCATATTAACCCTAATTGCGGAGTGGATCAGCAAGACGATACCATACCGCTTTACCGTCAGATTGTTACCGCGGACGGCCGGGTGGGCGGGTTGTTATGTGAGCCACGATCTGGGGACCTTACGGCTCCGTTGATCGTTTGCATTCACGGAATCGGAAGCAATGGACGGTATTTCGACCTTCGAGGCAACTCCTTGGCATGCCAGGCAGTCGAGCGCGGGATGTGGGTTCTGCTTATCGACAGACCGGGCTATGGTTCCAGTATGGAGCCAAGCCCTGGCCCAGCAATAGACTGCGGTGTCAGCGCGATCAATGGACTGCTTGAAGCATTGCGCGAACAGGACGGGCGCATCGCGCAGCGCCCACTGATATTGATTGGGCATTCTTTTGGAGGGGCAATTGCTTATGCCTATACCGCATCACAACCTGCAGGATCGGTTGCAGCTTTGTGCGTTTCGGGGATCGGTGATCGGCCCGACGTGCACTATCTTGCGGAAATGGAACGGTCGGCATCCGAGGGTACAAGACAGCTGTCCCCACATTGGTTCTTTGGTCCTGGCAGGACGTACGACCGACATGGTGTTACCGCCTTGCGCGTAGCGACCGAGCCACAGCGCGTTAACGAGGCTTACGAGGTCGCCTATTTGTGGCCCAAGCGCTGGCCCGACATTGCTAAGAAAATTTCGTGTCCGGTACTGCTTCGTCTCGCCGAGTTTGAACGAATCTGGGAATCAAATACCTTGGCATTGCAGCGAATTGTCGACAGTCTGGAAAATGCGCCGTATGTCGATGCAGCCATAGCGCCGGAAGGCGGCCATCTTTATGAAGCCCATCTGCGTGGTCCTGAACTGATTGGGGCACAGCTAGATTTTGTTCGCAATCAGACGGAAAAACCGGTTTAGTTAATGCAACGCGGTTTGGTACAACGCTTAGTGAAGAGGCGGCATCTTGAAGTCGGCGGAGCTGTCGGCGTCTTTTTCAGTTTGAAGTTTGCCCTTGGCCTGGCCCTGATTGGCATATCGAGCGCACGCCTTTCCATTGCTGGCTTTGTCGCTTTTTCTCAGCTTTTCCTATTTTTCGCCCTGCTTTCGACAATAGCAGCGGCAGGCGTTCAGAACGGGCTTGTCAGACAGATAGCTTTCGCAAATGGGGATCGCGTAGCCGAGCATCGAGCTGTCGCTGCGGCCGTTCGTATTTGGGCCGCAAGCAGCCTCTTGCTTATCTTACTTTCCACAGTTTTTCGAACAAATATTTCGCTAATGCTTATCGGTGATACGACATTGGCCAGCATTGTGCCTTACATTACATTAGTCGCTGCGACTGGGGGCGTTGGTATTCTTGCCTGTTCCATACTGGCGGGACGACAGCGCGCGCCCACTAGTTTGATCCTGCAGTCGATTGGATTGGTGGTAGGCGGGTTATTGTGCGTCTGGCGTCTGTTGGCAGGTGATCCTATCGGTGCAGTGTTGGGTTATGCGGCGGGGCCTCTGGTGACGAGTGTTTTGGCGGCTACTATCGTTCGCCGAGCAGGATTCCGGTTCGGCGCTGCTGAAGGTCAATGGTCAGAATTAGTATTGCTTCTCGGATATTCACTAACTTTTCTTGCTATCGCAGTTATCATGCCAGTTACATTGTTCATGCTTCGAGTGGTGTACCGTGAAACGTTTGGCACTGACCAGCTTGCTTATTGGCTCGCTGCCAATCGCGTTTCTGATGTGACAAGTCAAATCCTTGGACTATACATGTCTCAGGTTTTCTTGCCGCAGATCACCCGAGAACTAGAACTGCAGAAAACACGACATGTGATTTTCACAACTTTATTCATCGCTTCGGCAGTGATGATAGCGGGTTGGGCGTTATTTACGCTCGCTGCACCATTTTTCGTAATAACGTTTTTCTCGGAGAAGTATCTTCCTGCCATTCCGTTTATCAACGGTTATCTGCTTGGTGATGCTCTGCGAGTTACGGCATCGCTGGTGATGCACTTTATGTTAGCCCGCCGATGCTTACGATGGGCGGTGGGAATCGAGTTAGGAACGGCACTGTTCCTAATCATCTACATGCTGCTATTGATCGGCCTTGGCCGTGCTGAGGCTCCGTATTGGGCATATCCTTCCACTTACGCAACAATTGCAGTACTGCTTCTGCCGATCCTAAATTGGTTCAAATGGTCGAAAAATGATAAGCAGTGAAAGACAAGGAGTATTCGGCGCCTATTCGAGGCTATGCGTCGATAAGTGCTTAGCCTATCACGAGCGCGTGATGATGGGAAATGTCTGACGTCGATCAAAAAGCCACCAAAAACCCCAAAAAATCGTAGTCGCGTAAGCCTCAAAAGTTGTCATCATTTGGTTGTTGGCGGGAAAATAGAATATCATCATCATTATGATACAGAAGAAAACTGCAGCCTTGTCATTGCGGCCATAAACAGCATCGACCCAAGATCGCGCCCAAAGAAAACCGATAAAGCCCATAACTATTGGGACGCCCCAAAAGCTAACATCGCTTGCAAACCAAGTTGCGGCAGTCGACCAATGCGACTCACTGGTCCAAGCGTCTTGGTTCAACCTTTCAATATAAGTTGAATTAAAAAAGCTATCGTCTCCGGTAAGAGAACGGTAGAGAGAGCCGATCGCCGGAGAATGGCCTAGGCCCCACGTAGGCTCAAAATCATGATTGAGGGCTAGTGCAAGCCCATAATAGCCTTGAGATAAATAACCCGTTAGCGAAGCCATCGCGGATATAATCGCGGGTGGAAGTTCTTTGTATACAGGTGCATCAAAGTCTGGGCAGACATAACCACCGCCAATACACATTGTGGTGCCAGTGCCTGCTAATCGCGCTTCGGTGCGGCTAGTAAGTGCAGCGATTACGCCAGCAACTAATATTATACCCATTAGTATTTTGGGCCAATGATGAGCCAACCGTGGTATTTTCTTAGAACTACGATACATAGAAATAAGCTGTGCGGCGCCGCCTATAACTATTAAGTCAGCTAATTCACGGGTTGTACCCCGCAGTACAGACAAAATTATTGTGCTTGCTACGGTTCCGATGAGCAATGCTCGCATCAATGCTGTCAGATTTTTCCAGTAAATTATACCTAAGGGCAAAACTGCAAATATAAACGGTCCTAGTATTGTACGAAATACAACAATTGGTCCCCTAGCATCTCGCGTGTATTCAAGTTGCTCTCTTAGCCGAGAGTATGCATCGCGCTGATCGGCCAGTGCTTCAAAAAATTGCCAAGGTGCTCGACCGGTATAAATTTGAGCCGTTGGATATAGTAAGGCAAT
>CAYTDR010000279.1:0-8825 GCA_964436185.1 uncultured Candidatus Obscuribacterales bacterium
TTTCACCGTGATCGGTGTTGGAGTCGTTGGAATCAAGATCTTCGGTATCCGCGAGTTGTGAGTGGACGCGAACTGTAGGAGGATCGATTTTTCTGGTTCTATCATCTTTCAGGCTGGTGAAGGAGAAGTCTTCCTTCGTCTTGATACCACTCAAACCGGATTCAAAAGACTGTTGCTCATCAACTGTCTTGACACCACCGAAGGTGGCTTGAAGTTTGTCTTCCTGAGTTGACACACCTGACAGATCGACAATTACTGTCGGTGCATCTTCGCGGGTATCGACGCTCGCTTCGTCTTCCTGAGTTCTGGCACCTGGGAGAGCTATTTCTGTGACGGCATTGTCATCCTTCGTGACGATACCAGATTTGGTTTCCGCTTTCTTATGCTTGTCGGCTCGCGTGAGAATGGCTTTGAGACCTTTTCCTGCAGCGATGTTTTCGAATATGAAACCACAACCAGGGCACATCACTATTCCGGTCGGAACGCTGCGACGGCATCCGTCACACTGTTTCGAGGTTCCATATCGGCTCGATGACGGCTTGCCGCTTGGCTTGCCGGCCAACCATGTGGAACTCGGCTGACTGATCATGCCGCTCTTCTTGCGGAATTCTGCGATTTCTTCATTGGTGGGCAAGTAGAGCCTCGTACCGCGTTTGAGCTCGGCGATCGGAACTCCCGCTTCATCGGTCTCTGTGGAGAGATCGTTCTTCTTCGCTAGCAGCTTCCACAATGAAACATCGTTCAATGATGGATGCTTGATAGCAATTGATCTCAGCGTGTCGCCTAACCTGATGTTGTAAGCGATTCCGGGAGCCTGATTGACAGACACTTCGAGGCTGCCCAGGATGGATTCCACCTGCTCCTTGCGTTTCTTGATCTCTTCGGCTTTTTCTGCGGTGATCTTGTTGGTCGGGAAGAGTTCCGTATCTACGGCGCCCATCCTGGCGTGCATGACCCATTCGCGAGCATGTTTCTTACTAGGCAGTTTGATCTGACTGCCGACTTTCACTTCGTAATTGGGTTTCCGTTCAACGACTTCAAGTTTGATCTTGTCTTTGTTCAGTTCGTAGATAAGTCTGGAAACTCTTACATCCCTGTAGTGGTACTTGGCAATAGACTCTAGAGTATCACCAGGCTTGACCTTGTAGATGATCGACCTGGTATCGTTGGCGATGAACTCTTCGATCTTCCGCTGTTGTTCGATTAAGCGCTTGATTCGTTCGACTTCCTGACGGCGACGAGTTGCGAGAACTGCCATGAGTCGGTCGTTGAGTTGGCGAAGCTCTTCTTGGCGTCTCTCGATACTTTCCTTCTCGTCCTGATCGCGCTTGTCGTCTTCTTTGTCGCGACGTTCTTTGTCTTTGTCGAGTCTTTCTTGCTCTTCCCAGCTCTTGTCGATAGCATCAGGACGCGATCCGATTTCGTGACCTGCTTCATCCGTCCAGGCGCGGTCGGCCGGTTCGGTCTGTCTGCTGCCATTGTTGAGCTCGTGCAGCCTGGATTCAAGGTTCTGATGAAGTTTGCTGATTTCATCTGCCAACATCTCGACCAGGTCTTTGTCAACGATCTGACCTTCTACGCCACCACCGAAATCGGTATCGTCGACTCGGGTGGGATCGTTGCCTTGCTCGTTCCTGTCTTCTTGGTGCGGAACTCTCTGCGTGTGGTCAGCGGTATGTTCGTCGTCTCTGGCGTTTGGCTCCGAATCAATATAAGAGAATGGAGGCGTAGGCGCCGACACCGCATGTGGAGCATGCGCTGGGACACTTTCTTCGGCGGTATTAGTCGCCTTCTCTGTAGGAACGCCGTCGTTTTGCTTGATGACTTCTGCATCACTGCCGGTGCCGATCGCGTCGCCACCACCGATGAAACCGAAGGGATTGAGGCCGATTGGAGGCAGTTCGTGACCATGCTGGCCCTGTCCTTGATTATCTTGACTATCGTGACCGTGTCCATTGTGGGAATCAATGTGATCGTCGTTGCTATTGTGATCGTGTCCGCCGTTGTTGCCATGCTGACCCTGTTGATCGTGACCATGACCAGGATGCGGTTGGCCGTTGCCTGAGCCCGGTTGGTAGAAACCGACCGGCAAGCCGGTGACGGGATCGAACAACAAACCGGTGTGGGGATCGTATGGCAGGTCCGAAGTCGGGTCGATAGGCAGTGAAGCAATCCAGGCGGGATCGGCCGGAGGTACGTTGCCAACTCCTGGTTGATAGTCAGGATAGTGAACTCCAGGTTCATTGTCGACTGGATAACCCAGATTTGAATCCGGTGTATTCGGTGTTGATTCGGGAGACAAATCAGGATTAGATGGTGATGCAGTACCACTGTCAATTCCACCAATTCCAGGAACTGGTTCGAACGCACCAGAATCCACCGGACCTGGTATCGTGCCGGCGATCGGTGGAGTTGTTGATCCTCCGAACGGGCTTGGATCAACGAACGGTATATAAGGATCATTCCAGGCTTGTAGAGCGCTTGCAGGAGGCTCATTCGAAACTGCCTCAGTGGCTGCCGGCGGAGGCGACTGTGGTGCGTCCGATTGATTGACGTTTGCGAACGCGCTTCGAGCCTCTTCTCTTTCTGCGCTGTAATCTTGGCGAGGCTCTGAGGTTCTGTGGTCGCTGTACGAATCGCTTGCAGAAGACTCATTCGACACTGACTCAGTGGCGGTCGGCAGAGTAGACTGTGGTGCGTCCGATTGATTGACGTTTGCGAACGCGCTTCGAGACTCTTCTCTTCCTTCGCTGGAATCTTGGCGAGGATCAGTTCTGCCGTGGCTGAACGAATCGGACCTGGAGTTTCCTCCGTATGGTTCGGAGCCGAGTTCACTGGACGGCTGCTCGGAAGCTTGTCCGCTAGTCTGAGCGTTGTATGAAGCGGAGCCGAGTCCATTGTACGGCAGCTCGGAAGTCTGTTCGCTGACCTGAGCGCTGTAAGGTATAGAACTCTGTTGATCGTATGGCTGTGAAGAGTGACCGCTAGGTTGACTGAAGCTACCGTCGGGATTCGAAGCGGAATTACCTGTGGAACCGGAGTCGTTATCCTGTCCGAACATCTCCTTGACGCTGTCGAGAAGCGTTTCAGGTGTGTTAGATTCTGATTGACCCTGCCCGTGGTGTTGTGAAGTCTCCGTTGTTGGTGAAGTTTGTACTGTGGAATCGCTGACCTGCGTGGTCTGTCCTGTGGTGCCCGTGGCAGGAATCTCTGTTCTCGTGGATGGTGTCTGAGTCGACGGCGTATGTTGATCGGGCTGGAAGACGACCGTTCCATTCGGCTGAGTTTCCACATGACCGCTCACGCTTTGACTGCCATTCGTAAGAGTGATCTCTTCACCGTTGACAAGGTTGCCGTCGTTAGAGATGACCATGCCATTAGGATTGGAAAGGTCTATGTTGCTTCCTACGTTAACGACTACCTCGCCGTCGGGCATCGTCTGTACTGTTCCACTAACAACTGTTCCATTTCCGACCTGCGGGTCGGAACCGGGTTTAATGGTCTGGTTGTCCTGATTTTGAATGGGTGTCATCGATGTTTGCTGGTCATCAGGTTGGCCAGTCGTAGCGTTACTATTGTTTTCGTTGACATCATTAACGGTATCACCGCTGATGATGTTGCCCAATCCTGAACCGGCTGTCAGGTCATCGGATTCACCGAGGAGGTTGCCCAGACTTCCCGAACCTGTATTGTCTGGCGTATTTTGGATTGCATCGATAGAACCAATGATGCCGTCATTAGATTGGGCTGCCTGGTTGTCGGAATCACCGAGGAGGTTGCCCAGACTTCCCGAACCCGTATTGTTTTGCGTGCCTTGGGTTGCATCAATGGAGCCAGTGATGCCGTCATGAGATTGGACAATCGGGTCGTCGGAGTCATCGAGGAGGTTGCCCAGCGCTCCCAAGCCTGCTCCTATTAGAGCTTCATCAATGTCACTGCCATTTATGACTGCGGAGAACGCTCCATCAACAGCACCATTTTCGATACTGTTCGATTCGAAACCTGGCTCGAAGCTGCCGATCAAACCGGCAAGATCTTTCCCGTCGAAGCTCTGTGAATCATCAATAGTCGTTGTGGTTCCGGCTTCGTTTTCTTCACTTACCCAGCCAAAACTGTCGTCAAATTCGAAGGTCGTAGAATGTCCGTTTTCGAATACGACTGCGTTGTCATATTCACCATCGCTGGTGTCGGTATTCTGAAGGATGACGATGCGACCATCAACGGTGGTGAGAACTTCGCCTTCAATTTCTATGGCGTTGCCGTTGCTGTCGATGAGTGGCGAGCCATCCGGACCCAAGTATTGAATCATTCCGGAGTTAGGCTCGTGATGGAGAACAACGCCGGACTCCATAGTGACTACAATGGCACCGTCCTCGAAGTTGACGTTCGCTATCTCGTCAGATGGATCGACAGGAGAGAAGTCGATGTCGGTGCTGGTTTGAGCAGACGTAGAAACTGCCGGCTCAGGAGCGAAGACTGCGATGTCGTTGGATAAGCCTGCCTGTTCCTCTCCGGTCAACAAGTTTCCTAGACCTGCACTGGAATTAGAATCGGTAAGGTCGACGACTGTTTCGGAAGTGGTATCAGTGTCCGCTGATTGCTGATCGGTGATACCAGTGAGGAGATTACCTAAACCACCGGCTTCGAACGAATCGGTAACGTCATCCACTGCACCAGCTAAGGTGGCAGCGACGGCCTCGATCTCGGAGGCATCGATGCCTTCGGGACTAAAGCTTACTAGTTCTCTCGATTCCAGCCCGATAGTGCTTTGTTCGTCGACATTGGCATCATCGCTGGAACTCGATGGGATTTCGATGACATTGCCATCAAACCCAAGTAGCGCCACGGTGCCGTCGCTGTCTATCTGAATCGAGCCCTCAATCTGGACCAGGTTGCCATCCGACATGAGGATGTTAACCAACTCACTTCCCGTATCTTGCCAGGCGTTGGTGCCATCATTGAAGGTGACGATGGTCGTACCAGCTACTTCAGTGACTATAGGCTGCTCGTCAGACTTTTCTGCAGTTGCTTGCTGGGCAGTCGTGACTGTTGCATTATTCTCATCATCTTGATTCGGATCTTGCGCGGGGACCGCACCTTCGTCATCTTGAGACAGCGCTTGAGGATCCGGATCCGTCTGCTGACTTGTGGAACCTCCGCCACCGCCGCCGAACTCACCGAGAAGCGCCTCGAAGCTATTGTCGAATTCGGATGAATCGAAATCGTCTACATCGTATGGTTCGTACTCTTGAATAATCTGGATTGTTGTTGACGATGTCGTATCGCCGTTGGAATTTGTGGACGGTTCGGAGCTGGTAGCAAGTGCATTGTTGCTCGAGCTCGTCGCGTATGTAGTCTCTGAGTTCGCCACGATGTAGCCGACGATTGCTGCGTTTTCGTCATCCTGATGGTCTTCGTCATCAGCATTGGAAGCTGACGATGACGAAGTTGTTGAAGCTGACGTTGTCGCGGACTGGCCCGGTTCCGTTGCTGGAGAACTCGACACCAGGGTAGTGGACGGATCCGAGGTTGAGCCGCTGGTTGATGTGGATGCTGCTGCCGGCGCTTGTACGGATGAAATTTGGGATGGATCTGTTGTGGTGCCTGCGGAAGCTGCGGGTTCGGACTGGCTTGGAGTCGCGTTGGAAGTTTGCGACGGATCTTGCTGCGAATCCTTGTTTGCTGGTGTCGAGCCAGTAATGGTGGTGCTTGCCGTGGGCTGTTGCGAAGCTGGCTGCACAGGTGTCTGCGCAGAGGTCGCGTGCATCGGGGCGGTTGGTGCTTGAGCAGTAGTTGCTGTTGAACCAGTGGTTGTTTGTTGTGCTGGCTCCTGCGCTGAGACAGAATTATGTTGATTCGGAGCCGAAGAACTTTGGGAACCTGGAGCTTGGTTAGCAGGCGCTGTCGAGGAGACCGGTTGATGAGCTTGTGTTTGGGATATTGTTGATGCCGGCTGTTGGTGCGCTTGGATCGGCGAGGTTACTGAAGATGGTTGATGGACCGGTGTCGTAGATGGTGCCGACAGGGTGGTCGTTGATGAAACTTGATGCGCTTGGCTCGGGTCAGATTGTAGTGGTCTCGCGGAAGTCGAGGGTTCCTGATTACCCTGCGACTGGTGCGTGGCCGCTGCGGAAGTCTGTTGTGATTGAGGTCCAGATGGAGTTGATTGATGTGGTTCGCTCGCAGATGCTGCTTGTTGCGTTTGTGTTTGTGGTTGTGAAGCAACCTGAGATTGTTGAGGATCTTGATTCGATACAGGCGACTGATGCTGTGCCGTCGTTTGATTATTGGTTGGTGTGCTCTGATGACCGCTTTGAGTCTGCGGGGTATTCGATGTTGAAGTGCCCGACTGGCTCTGTGCCGGTTGTTGTTGAGATGTAGGAGAAGATTGGCTCTGACTGTGCGTCGCCGGTGTTGATTGATTCTGCGGTTGTGCGGACGACGCCTGCTGCGAGGAGGAGACATGCGAGGATGGAGCCGTTGCCTGGGATGGCTCGGACGGAGCGGTACTCGTGTGAGTGGTGCTCTGATAGGACTGTTGTTGATATGTGGAAGCCGGTGTGGTCGGTCTTGTTTGCGCTGGTGGCGTTTGCTCAAGTCGCGAAACAGGCGCTACCGGATCTGTGTAGGAAGAGCGTTCCGTCGGCTCATATTCATATGATGATTCCTCTCGCGACTTAGACTGCGAACTCGAGTGCTCAGAGCGAGACGGCTCTGAATACGAAGGCTCGGAGCGTGGAGGTTCCGTGTATGAACGATGCGACGGTTCTGAGTACGAACTTGATGGTTCGGACTGCGGGTATGATGGCTCAGGGTCGGAGTTGGATGGATCACTATTAGATGGATCGGATTGCGATGGATCGCTGCTTGATGGTAGAAACGCGTTGACGATCGTCGCTGCAACAAGCATAGACGCTGCTGTGTTCACGAACTGTGAGTTTGGCAGCTGAACAACCTGCACTCCTGATGGTGCCGTGCTTTGCTCGTCTTGATTCGACTGCTGAGTACTAGTTTGACCCGACTGCTGCACTGCCTGTCCAGTTGCAGGTGCTTGAACCTGTGAAGGATCAGGAGCTGATTGCGTAGGCCCGGCGTTGGCGCTCGATGATCCTGACGAGGCGGGCGCAGACTGACTATGAGTGCCCGTAGCTGAATTAACATTTGAACTCACAATTTGATGTGAGAGGGCCTGAACCGATGGAGCTGGAGCAATAGAGGATGTCGGATCTACGCTTGCAGTCGGCAGTGTTTGACTAGTCGTCGAAACGCTGATTGTGGGAATCGAAGTTACCGTCTGGTTAGGTACTATGATGGCAGCCGGATCGGATGCAGGTTGTGTTGGTAGGGAGATACCGGGCGTGGCACCATTCGGATCAGTTGCCGAAGGAGTACCACCGTTCGCAGTGCTATTCGGATCGGTTGTAGACTGAGTTCCCGTTGGTGAAGCACTGTTTGCCGGATTGCTGTGAGGAAGAGTTGTTTGACTTCCTGCAGTACCGTTGACAGTTGTGTTGTTAGGATCGGCGTTAGATTGAGTTCCGGTCGGTGCAACACCGCTTGCAGTACTGCTGTTGGGAATTGTTGCTTGAGTTCCTGTAGGAGCACCGCTTGTAATTGCGCTATTAGGATCGGTTGTCGTTGGAGTGCCTGTAGGTGTGCCGTTTGTAGCAGTTCTACTCGGGTCGGTTGTGGCTTGTGCTACTGTTGGTGCAGTACCGCTTGTAGTAGTGCTGTTAGGATCGGTTGTAGTCGGAGTTACTGTCGGTGCAGAACCGCTTGCATTAGTGCTGTTGGGATCGGTTGTAGTCGGAGTTGCTGTTGGTGCAGAACCGCTTACAGTAGTGCTGTTCGGATCGGTTGTAGTTTGAGTTACTGTCTGTGCAGAACCGCTTGCAGTAGTGCTGTTGGGATCGGTTGTAGTAGGAGTTCCCGTCGGTGCAGAGCCGCTTGCAGTGGTGCTGTTGGGAGCGGATGTCTGAGTTCCCGCTGGCGCAGCACTGCTTGCTGACGCGCTATTAGGATCGGTCGTTGACTGGGTACCTGCCGGTGCGGAACCGCTGGCGGTATTGCTCGGATCGGTTGACTGTGGAACTGGAGTGACACTTCCTGTAGTGGTTGTGGATGTTGTGGTCGGCAAGGTCGAACCTGTGTCCGAGGAAGGTCTTTGCTGTGTTTGTGTTGTTGGGCTACTTGGATCGGTAGGATGGCTAGTTCCAGGTGCAGGTGTCTGAGGTCCGGTTGTGCCGGGATCGTTAGTCGACGCTCCCGGAACAATCGTGGGATCTGATTGCGGTCCAGTGCCATGCGGACTCGCGGGATCCGGCGATACTGAACCCTGTGTTGGATTCGGGTCCGTGTTTGTTGTGCCAGTTGAACTGCCTGAATTGGTCTGAGTTGTTCCTGTTGGATTAGGACCCGTCGTACTTGTACCCGAGCCGGATGCTGGGGGCGTATTCGGATCTGTTGTTGAACCAGTACCTTGTTGGGGCGCTGTGCCGGTGGAAGGAGTCGGGTTGGGATCTGTGACAGTGGGTGAACCTGTCGTACTACCTGTCGAAGTGGTGGCAGGTAGTGTCGTGGTACCTGGATCTACAGCTGTTCTCGGCTGACTAATGTTCGGATCGGTTGCCGGAGTCGCAGGGATTGTGACGACCACCGGAGCGGTAGCAGGATCCGGCGTGGGAACTGCTGCAGGTGCGGATGTGTTGCCCGGGTGGGCGGTAGGTTCGGAATTTGGATCGGCTGTAGTTGGTTGTGACTGAACTCCATTTTCAGGCTGTGTCGCCTTCGGAGCTGTAGTCGCTGGTTGAGCCAGCGTCCCTGTG
>CAYTDR010000280.1:0-8825 GCA_964436185.1 uncultured Candidatus Obscuribacterales bacterium
GATGGCCCCGCCCTCGTCGCGCCGGATGGAGCTCTTCTCGTCTCAGATGATCGAGCCGGCGCCATATATAGAGTCACGTACTCTCGCTAGACGAGCACGCCCATCGACTACGGACTGCCACTAATAGTGGTACCATGAGAATGGTTGTCGTTAGCGAGCTTCCTTATAATTCGTCGAATAACTTTCAATCACGCTTATTTTCAGCAGAATCTGTCGACTTGTGAAATGTAGATTTCGACCAAACGCAAAAATGGAGGCCGGCTCTACCTTTTGCTGAGAGCTTGCAGGTCTGATGCAAAATTTCAGCACAATCTCAGTTTGTCTCATATGGCTCACGGGTAAAAAAAGGAAAGTAGTTCTTTATTTTGACAGACGACAGACCATGAATAAGCTGAGCAAGACCTTAAAGACGGTATCCTGCGGACTATTGCTTGCATGCAGTCCTGCACTCTTCCTGGAAGCCAACGCTTCCGACCGAGATACCATGATTAGTAGTGCGCACGCAGCCAACCCCGCCGACGAATCTCCGTACGACTCTGTGGTCAGTCAAGTTGAAGCTTTAATGAAACAAAGCTTCCCAAAAGCGAAGATCAAAAGAACGGACAAATCATTCAACGCTTCATTCAAATGTCGGCAGTTCGCAGACTCAGGCAGCTCTAGCAGGCTTGTACTAGCACCGGATTTGGATGGAATCCTTCTGGACATGGAACTGAAAGAAGGAGAGTACACAGGCAATCAGAGAGTGCCGAGACGAACAAACGAAGTTCTCTACATCTCGCTTGTAATGGCTCCCTATTCGAAGAAGTTGAATAGTCATCTCAGCACCAAGATTCTATTGCCACATAACACTCCGGATGATGTCATTCGTGAGTTCGAGTCCATAATTGCACAGTTCGGACCACCACAGCCCGAGGAGAAGAAGAAGGAGGAAGAGGTAAAACCTGCAGCTACGGCAGTTCCAGCTACACCAGCAGCCAGCACGCCCACTGCCAAGCCTCCGGATGCGCCCAAGTCGACGTTTGGTCCACCCAGACTCTCTACTTTTACTTTCACTGACGGAAGATTTCAGATCAAGCTGCCCGAGCGGCCCGAAGGCAGATCGAGAGATCAGCGCGGGATGCGATTTGTCGATTACACGTACGCAGAAACGCAAGGCATCTTCAATATCGGCTTCACGGTCCTGCCTGGATACGTTCCACAGGAGCAGCAGGGTAAGATGCTGACTGATTTCATTCGCAATCTGGGAGCTGCATCGAAAGGAAAGCCGACCAGCTTGACCTGGCTTCCATGGCATGGTTATCCCGGTCGACAGATGGACATAGCGGAAATACCAAACAAAGGATTCGACTGCAGCCGGCTGAGAGTCATCTTAGTTCGCCGCTATCTCTATGTCGTCCAGGCAGTCGGAACGAAAGCCTGGTTGGAATCTCCAGGAGTTTCCGAAGTCCTTGACTCGTTGGTAATCAGACCCGAGCTGACCGAAGAAGAACAGGCGACGTGGCGACGCCAGCAGGAAGCCCTGCACTCAAATAGCTCATCGGACAGCTCGAAACCGTACGGTTCTCCGTACAGCGGAGCCGGAAGCATCTTCGACAAAAACTCTCGGAGCGGTCGCAGCCAGTTCGACAAAGACTGGGAGCGGGGCTCAGCGCAGAGCAAGTTCGGTCGACACGATTAGCGCACGAGGAAGCGAGCGCTCGCGAAGCGCCACCGTTTGCGGTATCATCACCAACGACAAAAGCAGATACTTGGGCATCTGCTTTCTGCGAAGTTCGTCCGGACCAATATGTTAGCTGGGATCATCCAGTGACGGTAAGTCCATGTCTTCATTCGAACCTTGATTCGAGGAATCGGGCACTTGCGAAGCGCCACCGTTTGCGGTATCACCACCAGCGGCAGGAGACGATCCTTGTGCCTGCATGCCTGGTTGTGATTGTCCGTCACCTGCGGGTCGCTGCAGCCTGACCAGGAGCCATTCCTGCGTTCTATTCTTGTCGAAATGAACGAGCAGCGGCGCTTGATCACGTTCGAGATTTCCTAAGCCCGTATCGTATACGACATCTTTATTTGTCCCCACCGTCCAACAGACGCGTTGGTTCTTCTTATCCAGCTTACCTTTCACCATTTGCATCTGGTCGGAGAGCATATCGTAGTAGTTGCCGCCTACCTCTCCCTTGTCATTGATCGCCAACTGGAACATCATCGTCGAGTTGGTTTGATCTCCTTCGACAAGCGAATAGACCCCAAGTGGTTTCCAGACATCACTCTTGCTCGGCTTTTTAGCTGTCGTGGAAAGAGCAAGAGTCTGAGCTTGGCTGTAATAGTCGGCGGACGACGCGGACGGGGCGTTGTTGTAGTACACCTGATTATTGTTGTACGTGATGTTGTTGCCGTAGTCAAAATAGGCCGGTTGCACCGCAGCGTCGAGAGCCAGCATTCCAGCCATTGTCGCCCAGTCCGTAATCATCCAGGCAGTGCTCATTCCCCACATAGGACAATACCAGCAGCCCGGGTATCCACCCCACCAATGCGCACCATAGAAGGTGCCATAGCCGCCCCAGTGATTGAAGTTGTTGAAGTTGAGGTTGTGGAAACTGTTGAAGTTGTTGCGGACCAGGTTGCCGTGATTGTTTAAATAGGTATTGTCGAAGTTGTGCAGGTTGTGACCGGCATCAATCGAGTGATCGCCGCTGATTCTACCGAAGCCCCAGTTGGGATGATTATGATCGAAACCGCTGTTAATGCCGGCACGGTTTCCGATAGCTGCACCGCCGAAGCCACTGTCGCGACCGAAACCGTCGTCGCCTCGACCGAAGCCATCGTCACCATGACCCAAACCGTCGTCACCGCGGCCAAAACCGCTGTCACGCCCGAGGCCGTCATCACCACGTCCGAAACCGCTGTCGCGCCCGAAGCCATCATCACCACGTCCGAAACCACCGTCGGATCGGCCAAATCCGCCGCCGAATCCACCAAAATGGTCGCCACCAAAGCCACCACCAAAATGTCCACCACCGAAGCCACCGCCACCGAAACCACGTGCATAGACCGCAGTACCATTAGCGATAAAGGCAATCGCGAGCAGACTCGGAACAACTCGCCGCAAAAATCTTTTTGTCATTGAAAACTCCTGAGTTAAATACCGTTCAAACTTGAGGACGACAATGAGTGTAAAGACACTCAACTACTTGTCGTGTTTCATTGCATTCTCCTCACTTGTATCTCTTCTTGAGCTGGCACACTCACGCCATCAAGTCTGCGCACCAACGACTGCCACTTAAATGAGTTCGAGTCAACCGGTGTGAGCCGTTGAGTCATCGATTCAAATGTGCCATCCGCGACATTTCTCATGGTTTTTATCGACCATGATTTGTCCTTCCGGCTCCATAGACTCTTACCAACTCCGCCTTCAGAGTCGAATATCCAGGAGGTTATTGCTCCGCTCACAGGATCGACTCCAATGATTTGCAAATCCCGATGTTTCTTGCCATCACTGGTGGTGAGGAGAAATCGACTGAAGATGAATCGTTTGCCCTCACTCCAGTCCGTCTGAATCTTGGCTGTTCCGTTCTTGCCGGTTGCCTGCCACTTGCCGGTCAACCAGGCCAGACTATCGAGTGACTCTCTTTTGCCAGAAGGTAGGCGTTCGCTTACGCTGGCGATCTTCCACTGTCCGTCTTTCTTTACATGGACTACAGTGTATTCTGTCGACGGGACACGGCGTTCCGGATCTTCGATCACGCCTTCCTCGATTGCAGCATCACCCATCGGTTTGATGGACTTGATACTGACCTTCAATTTCTTCCCGCCAACCTGGTCGAAGTGATTCTTGTACATTGCCCTGATCTGTTGCAATCCGGAAAACGACACACCACCGGGTCCCGAATAGACTCCGTTATCAACCCACATCCTGGCAATCGCATCCACATTGGCGCGCTGGAAAGCGTCTTCATACGCCTTCGCCTGATCTCTGATCTGTTGCTGAGTATCGGAGGAGTTTGCTTCTTCTGCAAGAGCAGTTCCCTGACTAAAAATCACACACGCAAGACAACTAACCACACTCACTAGCTTCGAAACTGAAACCAACTTCCTTGCCATTTGCCTGGACGCCCTCCTGCTGCACATTCATCCACGGGCATTTTAGCAAGTTCATCGGATGCCTGCAGCCCGCCCAAATAGAGTCTTGAATGTGATTAAATTAGTTCTCGTCCGCCACTTGAAGTGCGCAATGAAAAAAACAGCCTCCTGCCTACTGGCCTTTCTTCTCCTCTTTCTTGCCAACCCCGCTCCAGCCGCACAGACTCGAACGTTCAAGCTGATCGTCTCCGAGTACGTCGGCTGGATGCCATGGATCTATGCAGCCAGACAAGGAGTTCTAAAAAAGTGGGGAAACCGCTACAAAATTGACATTCAACTGGAGTCGACGGACTACGTCCCCAGCGTCGAGGCGTTCTCTGCCGGGCAGGCGGACGCTGCTGTTATGACCAACATGGAAGCGCTCAACATGCCTGCTGCTGCAGGCGTGGACACGTCGGTCATTATCGTAGGCGACTATAGCAAGGGCAACGACGCCATTCTCGTCAACGGCAAACTGACTTTGAAAGAGCTGAAAGGTCGAACGATTCATCTGGCAGAGAGAACTGTGTCTCACTATTTGCTCAGTCGCGCGCTGGATAAGGCAGCCTTGAAGGAGTCCGACGTTCGCCTGGTCAATGTGTCCGAAAACGATATAACCAATATTGCCGCGAAGAAGAACAACATTGTGGTGACATGGAATCCACTCGTGAGAAACATCTCTCGCCAACCAGGAATCAACAAATTATTTGACTCTTCGCAAATTCCCGGGGAGATACAGGATCTTTTGGTGATCAAGAGTCGTGTCCTGAAAACCAATCCCGACCTGGCTAGAGCCCTGGTCGGAGCCTGGTATGAGGTAATGGGAAAAATGACAGGTCCGGCGGCAGACGAAACGGTGAAGAGCATGGCGAGCTTGATGAGAACTTCGCCATCGGAATTCAAAGCTCAGCTGTCGACAACCGCGATGTTTTACACACCTTCTTCGTCACTTGAATATATGAGATCGAAGGAATTGATGAACAAGCAGGATCTGGTGAGAAAGTTTTGCTTCAAGCAGGGACTCCTTGGAGACAATGCACGATCTGCGGATGTGGTTGGGATTCAATTTCCAGACGGCACCGTATACGGTGACAAAGAAAATATCAAGCTTCGGTATGTAGACAAGTTTACGGCGGAGGCAGCCGGCGGTAAGTAACTGTTGTGAGGTCGCGCTTCTCATTTGAGCGTGATGTCATTGCTGCTTCATTCATCTGGCAAGCTGCCAATTCCGATTCAGGTTGCCACAAGTCGCTCGTTCCTGAGCAAGAAGAGCGAGGCTTGTATCACCCGAAAGCTGCATGGAGACTGACATAGGCAGCGAAGCAAAAATTTCATCGGACGTTCTCAGCCAGATTTTTCGTTCTCAAATGAGAGATGCTGAGCAAGCAAATCGGCGGTCCCAGGGCCAATTTTCTCAATTCGTCGTTTTGTGATGGCGAGCCGGTCTCATGGCTTTGATGTCCTGAATATTGTTGCCATCTGCCCCATTTTGCAGGGGTGTTTTCTGGTTTGGTTGAAAGGGCTAACGGGAATGAAAAGAAAGGCAGATCTATACCCTTGGCTATGACCGGAAAAGACTTCAGGTTTAAAGAATGGCTATTCTCCGGGACGATGTCGACATTCGGAATAAGTATGCGGCCTCGTTGGCCGGAGCTCGATACGAGATACTGGAAATTCTGGGAAAAGGCGGCATGGGCGTAGTTCTCAAGGCTCGCCATGCGAAGTTGACTAAGCTCGTGGCGATCAAAGTGCTCGATGCCTCGCTTTTGGTCGATGATGCCAGTCGCATTAGGTTTGAACGCGAAGCAAAAGCAGGCAGCAACCTCTCGCATCCGAATCTGGTTACAGTTTTCGATTTCGGATTCGGCAAGGACAATGAGCCTTATCTAGTCATGGAGTATGTCGAGGGCAACAGCCTCTCGGACCTACTGTCAGCTCAGGGGACGTTAACAGCGCTGGAGTTTCTCGACACTTTCATTCAGGCCTCCAAAGCCATTCAGTACATTCACAACCAAAACATCATTCATCGCGATATCAAATCGAGCAATCTGATGATCCAGATCATTGATGAGGATCGCTACGTGAAATTGCTCGACTTCGGTATAGCGAAAGTATTGTCCGATCCGCTGGGTCCAGGACAAAATCTTACCACTACTGGTATGGCAGTGGGCAGCCCGCCCTATATGAGTCCTGAGCAGTGCATCGGCAAAGGAACCGATAAGCGCTCGGATATCTATTCACTGGGTTGTGTGATGTATGAATGTCTGGCAGGAACTCCACCATTTGTTGGAGAGAACTCGCTGCAGACCATTCATATGCATACCAATGAGAAGCCAACGCCGCTCTCTAAGCGGTTTCCCGTAAACGATCACATCGTCGAGATTGTTTTTCGATGCCTGGAAAAGCAGCCGGATAAACGATACCAAAACGCCTCAGAGTTGCTAATGGCTCTGACTAATGCGGCGCACTCAACGAAAAGGACCGAGCCTGTTTCTGTTGAACGTTTCAGCATACAATCAGCATCGAAAGAGCGCAACACACGCACGCAAGAGCACTTCAGCACTCTCGAAGGCAGCGCCATCGGCCAGCAATCATTTCTGACTGGCGGAGCGACAGCAGAGGTGTTGCATATTAATGAAAGCCGAGAGAGTTCTCAAGGCTTGGTAAGTGACGAACAACAAACGTTCACTAGCTCCATTGAGACAGACGAAAAGGCGCGAGTCAATTTGCTTGATGAGATAAGACTCCGTTCACTCCGCACCACCGGCGATGACTTTCAAAAGAGCAACGCCACGAGCGCCGGTAACGAGCAGACTCAGCCAGCACCACTCTCGGTGCGAAGCGTCCATAAGACAAACTCACGGAGGAGCACTGAAACCGAACCGCTCAGGTCCAGCGCTCCTGGCATGGAGCCGCCCTGGAAGCGGATGTTGATGCCCGTGCTAATCGCGTCCGTAGCCCTACCATGCGTGGTTTTTGGTGCACTGTATCTTCCCGATGCTCTACAAAAATATACTGGCTCGAGATCACTGATGGAGGGAGAGAAATCGTTCTCCCTTGGTCCGGAGCACTGGACAACAGCACAGGTTCAATTGGAGCAGGCGTTAGCAGTCACCAACGATCTCGATGAAAAGGCACGCATAGAATCTCGCCTGGGAAGAATCCGTCTCAAGCAACTCGACTTGGATAACGCGAAAGCGAGGTTAACCAGAGCGGCAGTAAGATTGCGCCCAAAGATGAACGAGAATCGAGTCCACTATTTCGATTGCATTCTCGGTCTGGGTGAAATTTACACACTCAAAAAGGAGCCCAAAGGAGAAGAGTATCTGCGCAGAGCGCGCAAAATGGCTCAAGAGTGGTTCGGCAACTCACCTCAAAAAGCGGATGCACTTCTCGCCTCAGCCAAGAATCAGCTCAAGAAGAACCCGAAGCAAGCGCTTGTCTTCTATGACGAGGCACTAGCAACCTACTCTGCCGCCAACTACAAGCCACCAGAGAAGCTAGTCGACGCATGGATAGACTCAGCAGAGATTAGCATGGAGTCGAAGAAAATCACCGACGCGGCCAGCCGAGCAATGAAGGCACTAGCTCTGGTGCCCGAACTCAAAGACAAAGCAGCGCAAGCTGAAATTGAGAGACGCGCTAAACCCATTGTCGAAGCAGGCAACATCGCGTCGAACGAAAGC
Organism: uncultured Candidatus Obscuribacterales bacterium; assembly: GCA_964436185.1. GTDB lineage: Bacteria > Cyanobacteriota > Vampirovibrionia > Obscuribacterales > Obscuribacteraceae > CAYTDR01. The sequence goes on from CAYTDR010000280.1 coordinate 7,803, forward strand.
CGATTCAAACTGCCGGATCCAGCGCTGCCAGCAACAGTCGGAGAAGCCCCCGCATCGTCGGCATCTCCGCAGACTGCAATCTCGCCTCTTCAGGCTATATCCTCGCGCCAGGTTGTTCCCGATAAGCCTGCTAACAGCCCGGTTCCGCCTCAGGACCTGGTAAAAATATGGCGAGAGCAGCAGAAAGGACTGTCCATTGTCACAAAGGAGTTAGACAAATTGCGAACTGTTGGTGGCACCAATTCAGTTGGAGTTGCCGGAATGCCTTCTCAATTCAATAGCGCAGGCGCCATGCCACCCTTATCGCCGAGCGAACTACAAAACTTCTCGCCTTCGAACCAGTGGCAAAAAAGAGGACGGCTCGGATACTAACCAGCTCAGTTCAGAGATTCAGGATTTGCACGATGGCTATTCTCAACGAAGACGAAATCTCAATTCTGTCAGCCAAGTATGACGCCTCGTTTCTGGACGATCGTTATGAGGTACTGGACATGTTGGGCAAGGGCGGTATGGGAGTGGTGCTCAAAGCCCGGCATCTCAAACTGAGTAAGCTTGTTGCCATCAAGGTCTTGGAGGCATCGATGCTTGTCGACGATGCCCATAGGGCGAGGTTCGAGCAGGAAGCGAAGAACGGCAGCAATCTATCTCATCCAAATCTTGTCACCGTATTTGATTACGGCTTCGGCACGGGAGACGAACCCTACCTGGTAATGGAGTACGTGCAAGGACGCAGTCTGTCTGATGTTCTCGCAACAAATGGGACTCTAACGACGCTCGAGTTTCTCGACACGTTCATTCAGGCAGCCAAAGCTGTTCAGTACATTCACAATCAAAGCATCATTCACAGGGACATCAAGTCGAGCAACATCATGATCCAAGTAATAGACGAGGATCGATACGTAAAGCTGCTCGACTTTGGTATCGCCAAAGTCCTGTCCGATCCGTCAGCTCAAAAACTAACCACTACGAATTTCGCAGTCGGCAGCCCGCCTTACATGAGCCCCGAACAGTGTATTGGAAAGG
>CAYTDR010000281.1:0-8738 GCA_964436185.1 uncultured Candidatus Obscuribacterales bacterium
CTCACCTGTGGAGGCAAATGAACAGAAGAGGCGATGACGTGCATCGCCTCTTCTGTGTGCAATCCAGCAGCGGCCGCAAGGGTCGGGCTTACTTGTTCAAAGCGTTATGCAGAAAGTGACGGAGCTCGGCTTCGTTTACCTCAGTGTCGAGTCGAGCGCTTCTCGCGGTGCCGTTTTCGATGATCAAAACGGCGGGGCAGTTCTCGACACCGAAAGCCTTGCAGGTCTTCTCTGCCGACTCCTTGTTGATTCTCACGAACTTCGCCTTAGACGCGTAGTCCTTCGCGACGTTCTCGAAGACGGGAATCTCCGCGGCACACTTCTCGCAACCACCGTATACCAGGACGACCACTGGTCCCTTGCTGGCGAGCACTTCCGCCGCGAACGTGGTGTCATCTACGGTGATCACTGAAGCCGACGTTTGTTTGTCGATCAGCGCCGAAGGAACATGCGGTTCCCCATGATGTCCGTGCTCCGCCATGAGCAGACCAGGCACGAGAATCATCACGAGCATCGTCACACCCATGCTCAAGTGCGCCAGATCCGAGACAAACGAAAGCGCCTTGCGCGCCTTCAAGTCGAGGAAGCTGTCGCGGACGTAGAGCAGCGAGAACCACAGCCAAAACAGCGTCAGCAGAGCGCTCAGAATCAAGTTGGCGGTGGCACCGATGGGCAACGCCTGGTACATGGTAAACATGCCCAGATACATTCCCGAGTGCGTCCAGTCCCACCACTGCTTGTTGAAAGAGAGGCGACGTCCCCAGGTCAAGGCGCGCGCTGCGTAATAGAGAGTTCCAAAACCCAGCACCCAGCTCCAGACAATGCCGGGGATAGGAACGAGCCAGACGGCAAGGCTGCTCGCCATTGCCAGCATGCAGACGGCATGTCCTAGCTCGCCTTCCCAGTCAAAGAAGCCGATGGCATCCCTGACCATCTTCGGTCGAGCGAGTCGGAGGAAGTAGAAAGCGGCGAAGAAGAAAAACAGCAACCCGAGCCCTGCGGTCAGCCACTCAGGGGCGGCGTTAGTCATTCCGTTTGGCATGAGAGTACCTACCTGTTCGTTGAGCACTATGCTCCCCCTCGGTTGAAAGGAGAGCAGGTTTCAGATTTCCTGACTGAAAGCGAGAAAAACGAGCCACACCATGTCTTGCCAGAGACGCGTGGATTTGAGTTGGCTAAGACAAAGCGATTATGTGTTGGGAGATATCCGCCTGAAGAAACAAGAAAGAAAATGTGCTTTTACTTTTACAGCCAGAAGTACCAGTTCTCAACGCCAATTCAAAAGACGGTTCTCTCTCTAATGGCTCAATGGTGGTGCTGTTCTGCCTGATCTAGTAGGTTTTCTGAGAACAAACTTGGCTTAATATCTGCTCAGAACGAACCCCAGACCGGGGATACGCAGCTTGCGCTATCAGGTTGTCGAAGTTCTCTCTTCGTTTATCTAGCAAGACGATCAAGCGAAGCGATACCACCCCTTTACTCGCTCCGGACCCCCGGGAGGGGTTATGTAGCTTGCGCTAGAAACTTTGTTGTAAATAAGAGAGAGCATCTGTGTGTACCGATTTGTTGCATCTACAAGGCAGCGAACAAAAATGGAAACCATTTCCATTTATCATCGAAAAGTGCCATCCCACCATTCCCCTTGGCACCGGAATCATATGAAAACAGTAATCGAACGCCCACAACTTGACGACACAACGACGGACCAAACGGATCGCCAGTTTATCTATTTGGATTATGCGGCGACGACTCCTACTGATCCTCTTGTAAGCGAAACGGTTTTCTCGGTCATGAACAACCGTCGCGTCGCCAATCCACACGCCAAGCATCATATGTTCGGCGCGACCGCCGCGTCCATCGTCGAGAGCGCGCGCGTGAATGTAGCCAGCGCCATCTGTGCGCAGAAAGACGAGATTATCTTCACCGCCGGAGCCACGGAATCTAACAACCTCGTTTTGAAGGGACTGTTGGACTATTTGCTTTCGTCCGCGAAAGCACACGTAATCACGAGCGCCGTAGAGCACAAGAGCGTTCTTGAACCGATCAAATGGCTGCAGTCCAAGGGTGTAGCGGTCACTATTCTGGAACCGAAACCATGCGGCATGATCGAAGCTGACATGGTTCAGCGCGCCCTGAAACCTGACACTGGTCTGGTCTCGATTCAGGCTGTGAACAATGAAACAGGCACCATCAATCCCCTCTCCGAGATCAGGGAAATCCTGGACTCCGGCATTTTATTCCACACTGACGCATCGCAAATTCTCGGAAAAGCGGCATTCTCCGTGGGTTCGTCAGGAGTGGATTTTGCAAGTTTGTCGGCTCACAAGGCGTACGGACCACAGGGAGTCGGAGCGACTTTCGTTCGAACCTCGCGCCTTGACTTGCTCGAACCACTATCACTCGGCGGCAGGCAGGAAAAGGGATTGCGAGCTGGTACTGTTCCAGTGGCACTGTGTGCGGGTTTTGGAACGACATGCGCGTTGCTTGACGACGATCGCGAACGCCTGCAGGAGATGCGAGAGGTGCTAATCGAACGCCTTTCGCCGGTCAAACCAGTTATTCATGGTCACAGCGATCCACTGTGGAACGTGCCCGGAATCCTCAATCTGAGGTTCAAAGGCATCGACACTGAGACGTTGGTGATGGAGCTGCCTGAGCTAGGGTTCGGTCAGGGCTCCGCTTGCAACTCAGGCGGTCAGGGCTCCCATGTAATCAAAGCCATAACGGGTTCCGATGTGGCGGCACAAGAATCGCTGCGCTTGTCGTTCGGTCGATTTACGACGTTAGACGAGATAGAAGAAGCAGCAGCACAAATAGTAGCGGTAGTTAGCACAATCAGGGTAATGCAAGGAGTTTGCTAGATGAAAATCGCGTTTGTCGGTAAGGGTGGCTCAGGAAAGAGCACTTTAACAGCCTTGTTTATCAAGTATTTGGAACACCACTGGCGGGGCGATGTTCTGGCTATCGACGCCGACATCAATATGAACCTGGCTGGATTGCTAGGTGTCTCCGTCAACGAAAGCACTCTGCTTTCTCGTCCGGATGTAACGTCGGCAGTTCGCGAGCATTTGCGCGGAACCAACGAACGCATCGTAGATGCTTCGAAGTTCCTTCCTACCACACCTCCGGGACGCGGCTCCAATCTGATCGAATCGATCAGCGATAAGGCAATAACACCATATTCGGTGACGGTCACGGAACATCCGCGCGTTCGGCTCCTGACAGTCGGTACTTATGACTCCGATGGAATCGGTCAGACCTGTTACCACTCGCATCTTTTCACCGTCGAAAACCTTCTCTCGCACACCGTCACCGGAGACACCTTCCGAGTAGTCTGCGACATGGTCGCGGGAACAGACGCTTTTGCCTACTCCTTGCATCTGCAATTCGACGCCATCTTCCTCATCGCTGAACCTACACCCGAATCAGTAGAAGTTTGCAGGCTCTACACCGACCTTGCTCGCGCCGCTGGCATCGAGCAGCTTGTCTGGCTCATCGGCAACAAGATTGAGGACCAGGACGACCTCGACTACATTCGCGAAAGCGTCGGTCGCGACGTCGTCACGTACGTTCCTTCAATTCCCGCGCTCAAGAAAGCGCGCCAGAAAGGTCAATCGGTCGACAAGGCGCTGCTGACACCGGAAGTGATCGAGACAATGAAAGCAGTCGAGCGTCACGCTTCTGCGCACGAACTTTCCTTTGCCGATCGTCTCCGATTGCTGCATCGCCTACACGAGAAACTGACCGAAAAACAATGGGTCAAACAAGGTTACGGTGATGTGAGCGGACAGATCGATCGAGAGTTTCACCTGCTGCAACCTGCTCAACCTGCGCTTTCCCGAGGAAGCGTTTAAGGAGATTTCCAATGAAAGAAGTATTGCTGACCAAAGAAGATCAGGCTAAGGGCACCCAGTGCCTGGCAGACGACCTGCTTGGGCCTTCCTGCGACAGATCGCGCCCACGAGTAAGACCAGCCATTCATCCGACGATTGCTCGTTTCCTCAAGCAGAAGGAACTCGTCTTCTCGCTGCTTGATGGGCTCGGCTCGCCTCTTAACGTAATTTTCCCGAGCAATATTCTCGAGCCAATCGAACGATTCGAGACTGTTTATAGAGAAAGACAGCTCCAGGGTACGATTTTCTACACGTCCAAACCTAATAAGTCGGTGGCGTTGAAAAGACAGGCGGCGCTGACAAAAGTCGGTCTCGACGTCTCTTCGGAAGGCGAATTGCAAGCCGCGATGAATTGCGGCTTTCACTCTTCTCGAATCGAAGCGACCGGTCCCAAGAACATCGATTACCTGGCGCTGGCAGCTCAGCAAGACATTCTCATCAACGTCGATAACTTCACGGAGCTCAATCAACTTGTCGCCATCTCGCGAAAGCTCGGCAGCGGCAGACGCCCACGCATTCTCGTCAGACTGGACGGTTTCGAGACCGGACATGTGAAGTTCACCGCTCAAGACAGCGCCTTCGCCATCAACGTGAAACGCGCTCCTGAGTTGATCGACTTTCTCGTTCAGCACTCCGACGATCTGGACTTCCACGGTTTCTCGTTTCACTTCAACGCTGGCGATTACACCCGCCGTCCATCGGCAATCGAGTCTTGCCTGGAGCTGACCTTCCGCTGTCTGGAGCAAGGTTTGAATCCCAAAGCACTGGACATCGGCGGCGGTTATCGCATTCGCTATGCAGCCGACCAGGATGAATGGAACACCTTTGTCGAAGAGCTCAAGCAGTCTGTGCTCGGCAATAGAGGCTCCCTTTCGTGGAACGAGTCCGGCCTTGGTTATCGAAAGGAAGGTACGCTGCTGAAAGGTGCTCCCAACTTTATGGAGCACTATCATGCCAACGACGGACACGAGGATTTCGCCTCGGTTATCGACACTCCGCTCAAAGCGTTCGATGGCTACTCCGCTGCCAGGATCCTGTCCGAGAGTTTGCTCGAACTGTATATCGAACCAGGTCGAGCGCTGCTCGATCAGTGCGGCATCACCCTCGCTCACGTTAATCTCACCAAAGAGTCACTCAGCGGAGAGCAGCTTGTCGTGCTGGATATGAACCGCACCAACCTCAACTCCACCCAGCTCAAACTGCTCACTGATCCGATCGTCATCCACAGGAATTCAGCGCAGCAGGCGGCTCTTGAAGGTGTCATGTACGTAGGCAATCTCTGCTTAACCCATGACATGATTCAGTACCACAAAACTTTCCCTGAGCATATGCCGCAAACCGGTGACGCTGTGGCGTTCATCAACACAGCCGCATATCAGATGGATTTCGCCGAGACCAACGTGCTTCAGCAACGCGTCGCTCGCAAGGTCGCCGTTGTAGAGCCGCAAACCGAGCAATTCCGCTGGTTCTTGGATGAACTGTACAACCCATTCGCAATTGATCTTGGAGTAAAAGCATGATTTTCAAGAAAATTACCGACATGATTGGGAATACGCCTCTACTGGAGATTCCCGAAGAAGCACATGGTTTGAAGAACATCAACTTGTATGCCAAGCTGGAGATGATGAATCCGTTTGGCTCCGTCAAAGACCGCATCGCCTGGGGCATGATTAAGGATGACATCGACGAGATCAGCGCCAAAGGTCAGACAATTTACGAGAATTCGAGCGGTAACACGGCCAAAGCTCTGCAAGTCATTGCCAGCATATATGGTGTCAAAACCAAGCTGATCACCTACCTCGCCAAAGTAGAAGACGTCAAAGACATCGTTCGTTTGCTGGGCGCCGAGATTGAAGAAGTGCTGGGCGGAAGCGAATGCTTTGATCCGAACGACCCTAACGATCCTCAGTATCTGATTGCCAAGGCAGTCAAAGATGACCCGGAAAGAACATACTTCCCTTCCCAGTTCACCAACCCGAAAAATCCTGATGTCCACTACCAGACAACGGGAAAAGAGATCGCAGACGATTTAGGAAGAGTCGACTATTTCTTCGGCGGCCTCGGCACCAGTGGTTCCACTTTGGGCGCAGCCAGACGCATCAAAGACGAAGGCAGCACAGATCTAGTCACCATCGGAATCTGCGCCAGCAAGAACGACTTCATCCCCGGCATCCGCAGCCTCGACCAGATGTGGGAATCCGGATTGTTCGTCAAAGAAAATTACGCCGATTTCATTTATGTCGAGTCCGGCGAAGCAGTCGACGCGATGATGGAGCTGGTTCGCAAGGTCGGCATTCTGTGCGGACCGACAAGCGGTGCCAGTTACCTCGGCGCGCTCAGATACCTGCGTCAAATCGACTCTCAGTTGACCGAGAAGAAGAACGCCGTCTTCATTGTTTGCGACCGCCTCGAATGGTATCTCGACTACGTTCGGGAGAGAAGACCACATTTGCTCGGACAGCAAATGAAACCCGGCAGCCTGCGAGCCTTCGAGAAAGAGCCTGCAGACACAAAATGCACCCTACCGGTGGACATGGCACAAGAGTGGATCGATCGGCTCGAACCTCTGATCATTGATGTCCGAGGCAATCTGGCGTTCAAAATGTCCAGTCTGCCGGGAGCTATCAACATTCCCTGGGAGCTGTTCGAGACGATGATCGACGGACACGATCCTTTCCCGAAAGAACGTTCGATCCTTCTCGTTTGCCCAGTCGGCGAAAAGACCAGGCGCTACGCAGCCTATCTGAAAACCCGCGGCTACGACGCATTGAGCTTGCAAGGCGGCATCCTCGAATATCGCAACGCGCGTTGTCTGCTGCGCAAGTAAGAGCCCGATCTACTGCATTCGAAAACAAAAGAACGTCGCTCCAGTCAGCCTTGAGTGTAGTGTTTGCCGGTCTTGACCAATACTCTCAAGATGGCGAAAACGACGTTTCAATCGAACTGAAGCTGCTGATGCGGAGTTTGGGATTTATGGGGGATGGCACTATTTATTATAGTGTTTCGAATTTCAAAGCCAAAAAGACAAAGTGGGGAGGCGTTTTGCTCGCCCGCCGCGTCTCTTGTTTAGAGCCTTGTTTGGAAGTAAGGATCAGCGATGTTCGTCTCTCGTTTCATCGGAAACCTCTCGGGTGTCGAGAAGGAATCTCTCGACACCCGCAGTTGGCTTCCGTTCGTAGTTAGAGGAGGCGACTGTCTCTTAAACTATCCGCGCGTTGCGATCTGCACAGGCGAAAGCCTCATCGGTGCTCTCGAGACGGAGCAAGATGTTTTCCGTCTGGTTGATATGAACACACAGCACGTTAACCTTTGCCATCTCTATCACGACGCGGACCATACTGTTTCGGAGCCACAGGCAAGTGCGGCCCCGACAGTATTCAGCACTATTCAAATACAACCTCGCGCACAATCCCTCTGTCGCGCCAAGCTCCAACGTAGCACGATGAAGAGAACATCTGAGACCTTCGCACTCGATAACGCTATCGAGATACTCCTGAGAATCTGCGGTGCCGACATTATTTCCTGCCACCGATAGGCGACCGGAAAATCGGTTATGGAAATTGCACCTGGCGTCCAGGTAGCGTTCCTGCAGGTCCCTGGCGCGCAAATACCGATCGGAAAGTTCGGAAAGCCCATCCTTCAATTCTTCCAGCGCTTCAATTCCTCCGGTGACGAAGGGAATCTCCAACCCTCCAAGGAATCTCTGCTCTTCAGAGCCGTTCCAAGCCGAAGCCGAACTCGTCAGTTCTCGCAAAGTTCTCAGGCAGGCATCGCCCTCTTCGCTTCTGTACTGTCGCAGCTCGACGGACACTCCATCGAGGTAAGCGGTGATACTCTCTAAGAATCGCAAGCAAAGCATGCAGTTGACACTGCGCTCATCGCGTTCGAACATCAAACATCGGCGAGTATCACCTTGCAGGGCGGGCAGAATACGAACAATCCCCTGGCGACGGGTTTCCAGACGATCGATGAAGAAGTCACAGGTTTCAGCAATTGCCTGCTGGTTGATCCGACGAATCAGCTCCGGTGGGTACGGACCGACGGTATCGAATGTGGTTATCCCGACAAGCGGATCTGCTGGAAGTTCTACCGAGCCAGATGCTCTGAGTTGCCCCAGCAGCTCCTCGAGACTCCTCAGGTCGTTACGAATCAAGCCCACCAGTTCATCCGCAAGACCTCCGACGATGCCGCTGAACTTGCCGGACACATACAGCGAGAGATTGGTCACGTGATTCACAGTGTCAGATCCTGCTACTTTTCCGGTCACGACGTGTGACGTTGTTCTGGAGTCTACGCATACATCCGAGCTGTAGCTCGCTGCCTACGCGACTCCTCAGCACATTTTTTTGCGCAAGGGCTAGCAGTTCTCCACCGCCCCGATCGCGTGCAGCCCTACTGATTCAATTCCAGTGACAGGTTAGTAAGGCCGCGCAGACAAATGCATCTCCTCGAGAGCAAGGTTCGTCTACACACAGGCGTGTGTACAAAGTCCGTGGAGTCGGGCAAACACTGACCTGCTTGGTTGAAACCTCTAAAAAATAAACTGAAAATAATCATTGTCAGTCTATGCACTAAAACCAGGCAAGAGCAACGATTTTCTATTCCGCCTTGAAGCAATATCTTATGCTCAGTGTCACAACTCCAGTCTTGATTTCGGGCTGTAGAGATGTTTGAGCGAACCAATAAAAGCCAATTAAACCTGCACTCTATCTTCTGGAGTGACAACACTCTCGATATCGTACAATCTCCGCCTCTCAGCCAATGAGCCCCTCAAATTTTGCCTTTCTGCGGCAGTTCAACAAACTTCTCTCCGTTGAATATCTGTCGATATCCCTAGCACCGCAG
>CAYTDR010000282.1:0-8734 GCA_964436185.1 uncultured Candidatus Obscuribacterales bacterium
GAACTAATGTTGAATGCAGTCAACATCAACCTGGTTGCATTCGCCAGGTACATCGACACGGTAGACGTTAAGGGTCAGTTGTTCACAATCTTCATCTTGACGGTTGCAGCAGCCGAAGCGGCCGTAGGTTTGGCTATCGTCCTGCAGATCTATAGAAACACATCCACCATCGACATGAACCGCTTCAACATCCTCAAGTGGTAACCAGCTGAGTAGTGGTTGGCGTTGCAGACGAGAACCAGGCTGACAAGTTCTTCGTGACAAGTTCTTCGTGACAATTTCTTTGGCTTAAAAGAACCCACTTGGCTATACGGCGCGAATTGCAGTATGAAACCTCGGGCAATCTATTACGACTTTAGCGATTTGTTCTAGCAATCTGAGGTTTCAACTTAATCAGTTGTCGCAAAATTCAGCATTTGGACGTGTGTTGCTCCGGTCCAATTGTTGTCCTGCAATTAGTCAAAGCGTAGAGGATTATATTCAATCCTCTTGTAACCAACTCCGAGCCGAAGTTCGATACGCTGCATTGGCGACTTGATGCTGATTCGCATTGTGGCAAATGCACGGATCACGAAACAAGGCCATGAGCTCAGAACTGCCTAGCTCGTGTATATCGAACTACTTTCGCAAATCGAAAAAATGAAACGACATGCAGGACCGTCGACTCCCAGAATGCAGTCTGTTTCACGGAGAAGCTAATCCACGGACACAGCACCAACCGTCAATTTCAATTCTAAGATTCGAACTGGACTAGACCACTTGCTTGAGAAAACCGAGTGCCCAATCGTGCAATTGGTTCCAGCCAATCACGTGACGCATGCTTGTCATACGTCGCCGTTTCTCTTCAATTCCCATCGACAGTGCGCGCGCGATCCCGTTGGAAAGTTCCGTTGGATTGACGGGATCAACCAATATGGCGCCCTGACTCAGTTCTTTGGCACAACCTGCTCGCTCAGAAAGAACCAGCACGCCTTGCTCGTCTCGACGGCAGGCAACAAATTCTTTTGCAATGAGATTCAATCCGTCGCTGACCGAGTTGACTAGCATCACATCGGCTGCCTGGTACCACGCTGCCAGTTCCTGTTGGGTGAGATATCCGGAGAATGAAACTATCGGCTTCCAACCGTTCGTCTCAAACTTTTCGTTGATCTCATCAATCTTCTTGTTGACCTTTCGCGAATACTCAACGAATGGCTTCTCGTCCGAATGCGGAAGTTGCGATAGTTGAACGTAGTGGAACCGACGACGCATGTCCGGATGCTCGATCAAATATGTTTCGAGACCGACGAGCTTCTCAAGCACTCCTTTTGTGTAGTCGAGTCTATCGACACCGAGGAGAATTTGATTGGCCAGTCTGTGTTTCACGGCCAGAACTTCTGCCATCGGTCGTGAAAGAACGGCAATTTTGGTCCATCTGGCGATATCCAATCCGAGCGGCAGTACAGTAATGCGCGTCTTTCGGCGGGCGCTCGAGATGACCATGTTCATGTAATCAACAGAAACTGCAGGGAACAACGCCTCGACAGTTTCCATAAAGTTGTGAGCGTACTCGGCGGTATGGAAACCGAGGACACTATTGAAAAGCATCGCGTCTACGAGTTCCTTCGCAACCGGTGATTGAATAAATTTGTCGGCAGCAGGCCAGGGCACATGCCAGAACTGACAAACCAGAGCACCGTGTTCAGCCGCCACCAGCGGTGCTGTCATTGCGAACTGGTAGTCATGCAACCAGAAGAGCGTCGGAAAACTTTCTTGTTGAACCGACTGGCATCGGGAAGCCAGACTACCGCACAGTTCCTGATAAGCTCTCCAGTCCCGCTGACTGAATTCAGCCAACTCAGGCTGTGAGTGCAGCAGAGGCCACAGGTGAAGCGCTGCAAACCGACGATGACCATCGACAACATGTTGGGGGAGGTCAGGAGTGTAGAACTTAAAACTGCTCTCTTCTCTGGCGACAGAGTAGACGGGGGCACCATCTCTGCCAGGCACGCTCTTGACACCGCTGATGGTGATATCGTGATTCCTATCAGCCTCAGGAATATCCTCCACCGAAAACCAATGCACCTTGGTTCCGAGCCGTTTCACTATCGGCTCGAGACTGGTAGAGACACCTCCCGTTTTGCCTGGACCGGCATACGAGATTACTTTAACCGTAGGCAGATGAAAATCCGCTTCTACAAGCTCTTCTGGTGAAACAGGAGCGAGAAGCGGAATCTGATGAACTGTTGTTGTCATGTTTGCTACACCAGCGCCAAATCTGGAACCATAAATTTATCGTTCGGATTTATGCGGGTGTGGTTGCCGAGGAAAAATGAGTATTGCCAACAACTGTGTCTATGTTGAGTGTATGAACTCATCTACCCAAGCATCGCAAAGATGCTTGCCGAGAAGACACAACGCCTCGTCAAACCGCCGTTTTCAAGAATTGAGAATATCCGAACAATATAAAGGTAAGGTATACGTCAAGAGTATTCAAGTAATAAAAACTTGAGTTAAAGACAGCTTAAAATAAATTGACAAGCAGAATTCGCCAGCTGGACTGTGTTTTAGAGGGATCGGACTTTGATATCTACAATTTCACAAATCGACACCTGCTATCAGTCGCGGCGGATAAGCAATTGTCTTTATTGAGTAGGTTGTTCACACTGCGCACAACCGGATGCGTACTGCTGATCAGAGACTGCTTCCAACCAATCGACTGCGGTGCCATTCAATTTTTCAACAATGGCGATGTGTGTCATGGCTGTTTCTGGTAATGCACCATGCCAGTGCTTTATACCAGGAGGAGTCCAGATGACATCGCCTGGACGAATGATCTCTGCTTGGCCGCCGGCTGCCTGGACAATTCCGCAACCGGATGTGACGATCAGTGTTTGTCCAAGCGGATGAGTATGCCATGCGGTTCTGGCTCTTGGTTCGAATGTCACCGTCAGTGCCTGCACACGAGCAGGGTCTTCAGCATTTACTAATGGATCGATGCGCACGTTGCCGGTGAACCAGCTAGCGGGTCCTTGTATTGCAGCCTGGCTGCCAGCTCTTTTTATCTCGATCACAACTTCCTCCGGATTTTTCAATTCATTCATTTCAAATATGCCGCATCAGAGTTCGCTCGAATGAGCTCTGTTCTTCAGCAGTTTGCCTTGCTTCAAACCTTCGAAGAATTATCGATTTAACCATTATGAGGACCGTCGTCAAAATGCTGCCAACATTTCAGTCCAATATATAGGAGACAAAGAGGATCAGCCCGCCAAGTCCGCACAACATTTCAAGTATACGGGCCTCGCAAACGACTTGTCGTTTGTTGTGCGGACATCGGCGGAATGAATAATTCCGGCCGCGGCAAGAGGTCTGGCTAAGTCCGGCGTTATCGACTCGATAGCACAGTCTCAGCGGTCACGCAGGACGCAGCAAGCGTTGATTTAAGAACCAAAGCCCACGGCAGTATGACGAATCATGTTATGCATCATCACGCCAAATTACGCATATCGTTCAAAACCTGCTGAGTTTATAACTGAGTGGTTTCGCAGTAAGTTTGCACTTCCATTCCTGCCTATCATCATATTCGGTGGCACAGCGATCAATTCTGCGTCGCCTCTTCAGTAACGGATTCGGCCGGCAGTTTGCTCACTAAGACTTTATCGATACGGTGATAATCCATATCAACTATCTCAAACTTGAAGTTATCCCATTGGAAGGTATAACCCTCCTCCGGAATACAATCTGTATAGTCAAGAATGAATCCAGCGAGCGTATGATAACTAGCCTCTGCTTCACCAGGCAGTTTGTCCAGACTTAAGAGATCTTTGAAACTGTTTGTGGGAACCTGTCCATCGATCAACCAGGAGCCATCGGCTCTTTGATGAAAACTCCATTTTGGCTCTTCGCCGAGAAGAGGCAATTCACCAACGATAGCCTGAAAGATGTCGTCGCGTGCAACGATGCCTGCTAAACCACCGAACTCATCCATTACAATCGCCATGTGGTGCTGCGTATCTCGGAGACGTTCCAACAGTTCGAGCGCAGTCATGCTTTTGGGAACGTACGGCGGTTGCACGACTAGCGATCGCAGGTCAAGCGTCTGTTCATGCATCCGTCGCATAACTGCTTTGGCTTCTACGATCCCGACTACGTTATCCAGGGAGCCTTCTGCCACGATGAACCGGGAATGCGGGCTTTCTTCAAGAAGTTGCTTCATCTCTTCGTTGCCTGAACTAGTGTCAATCCAAACGACGTCAGGACGCGGTGTCATTATTGAAGTGACCTTGCGATTACCAAGCCCCAAAACGCCTGCCACCATCTCTTGCTCGACTTCCTCGAACACTCCTGATTGGGTTGCCTGGTCTACCAAAACATGGATTTCAGCCTCAGTAATCGGCGGTTCATTCGACTCGGTAATGCCCATAAGCCTCAAGACAGCGTTTGTCGAACCACTCAATAGCGAGACCAGCGGGCGCGCCATTTTGGCAACGATCAGCATAGGAACAGCGACATTCCTGGCGATTTTTTCGGGAGCGATAAGAGCAATGCGCTTGGGAACGAGCTCGCCAACTATCAGCGAAAGATAGGTGATCAATGCCACGACTACAGCTAACGAAACTGCGTCTGCGTAAGGAGCGAGTTCCGGAATAACTTTGACATACTCGGCCAATTCTTCCGCTATGGTGGCACCACCAAAGGCACCAGCAAGAATACCTACCAGCGTAATCCCGACCTGAACTGTAGACAAGAAATCATCAGGATGGTTTGCCAGGTCGAGCGCTACTTTGGCTTTCTTGTCACCTTCATCAGCCAATTGGTGCAGGCGAGCCTTCCGAACCGAAACCAGCGCTATCTCAGACATCGCTAACATGCCGTTGGCGAGGATTAAGACCATGATGATCAGTATTTCAATGCCAATCATGCTCTTCCCGCCACTGCGGCGTTCCTCAAGGACATATTTATCAATCTGATACCTCCGGGGGACAGAACCATATGAAGCAGCTTATTGCTCGCTGTAGCGCCTTCGCTCGCCGATTACAGTCTCCGCTCACTCAAGCAAGCCATAGCAAGTCTTCACAGACATCAAATAGCACAGTTCCTTCCTAATAGGTCTTACTTTGATAGAGAAAGTCCAAACATGAAAGAAACAATAAGGCAACTTGCAACTGTTCTGAGCGGCTGGAGACGTACTGACGAAATTGAACGGGATTATTAACAATCAAAAGCTAATGTCAAGCGACTGTCCACCGAAACTCGACATGCCAGTCGTTCTCATGCCTGGTTCGCAAGAAAGTTCTGCCCCTTTCGAGCGCTCAGCAAACGCGGAAGCGGTTCTTCCCGTATGCTCATTACAATGGCGACAAGCAAAGCGCCGACTGCGATGCAAAATAAGAATGGTATCAATTTACTAGAGAGAAACAGGCAGAATCGCCCACCGATAAGGGCACCAGCAACAATACCAGAAACCGAAAGAACTGCCCGGTTGCTAATCCTATTGCGTAGAATCGACAACGCTACTATTGCTCCGGAAATCAGTCCCAGACCTGATCCGAAGCGAGCATTGCCAGCAAATGTGCGACTGTACCAGTTGATCGTCTCCTCAGCCATTTGGGCAATGAGACCTTCCGCTGAATGTGTTTCGAGCGCCAGAGCTCGGCGAACAGCCTCGGATTTGTCAACGAGCGCACCATCGACTCCAAATGTTCGTAGCCAACAAATAAGCTCCCACGTTCCGCCCATCAAGTATGCGCCTGCCAGACTTAAAAAAAGGATCAGAGCCACTGCTTGCAGCAATTGTATAACAGGTGAAGTGGCCGTTTTTGTCATCTCGTTTCCTTTAACGTATGTACGTGCTGTGGCTAAGAATCCAATAAGTTTCCTGATCGCTATCGTTTCTTGACAGAAGCAATACTGTCCTCAATCCAGTTGTCGCCAGGACGGAGGCTTTGTGCCAGGCGCAATTCTTTGAGAAAATTTTCCTCTTGCGATAGTGATTTGAATACCTTTGCTCGATCCAGCAGAAGATTGACTTTGATATCAGGATCGGTGGCAGCCGCGAGCGGGATGTCTAGTAGATACTCAGCAGCTTTGTCTGCATTCCCTCGAGCCAATTCTATTTCGCCCGCCACCATTTTGAACAGAAGCATCGAGCCAGCCGACTTGTTTGACTTCTCAACTTCGCCAACCATGGCAAGAGCCTGAGTGAACCGGCCTGCACGCAAGTACGTTTGGGCAGCCAGAAGACGAACCGTGGAGTCACGCGGAGCTAGCTGCACTATGAGGTCCGTGTTCTTGAGAGCCTCATTCATCCTTCCTGTCCGGGCGTTCAATTCGATTAAGTTGACGAGCGCCGGAATATTCGCTTCCTCGAGACGCATTGCAGTGAGGAGATACTCGCGAGCGGTATCGTACTGACGACGTTGCATACAAATACTAGAGAGACCAACCTTCGCCGGCACCAAATCCGGTTTCATTTTTAGAGCTCGCTTCCAGTGAGCCTCTGCTGGAGCCAGTTCTTTCAACCGATATTCAGAACGCGCCAATCTATCCCATGCATACGGAAAGGTGGAATCTATCTTGAGCGCCAGCTCGCATAATCGCTTCGCGGCAACATAATCCTGCTTGTTGAACGAGCCACCCGCTTCGTTATACAGGAAATTACGAGTTGAATTGCGACCGAGAAAGAGGGCGAGCATGATCGTCACATATACGGTCATCAATCGCTGCTTTCTACCCACACTCGCATACGACTTGCATAGAGTTTCACTGACTTTGCCGATGTCACCGATAACGACAGAGTTGCTGTCTGGTACCAATCCAATACTGTTCTGACAGATGGTTTCGAACAGAAGGCGGAACTCCGCCGGCGAGTAGAGGAACGAATCGATCTGCCTGGCGCCCAGACCCTTCTTTTGATCGACGAACAAGTGGATCCGAGTCGCCGGAGTCTTCGAGCGCAAGAGCTTGGAAAAAAACGGACGTGTGTCCGACGAAACAGCTCTGATCTTAGTCCATGGAATAGGTTTGCTAAATCGAGAAAGCTGGATTCCTTCGGCATCAACTACGATACCACGGCTTATGAATGCACAAAGATTGAGAATTCCCAGAAAACAGATGAACCATTGAACTAGCACAGATAGCCAGAGTCCAGCGACTCTGATAACAAAAGAAAGAGGCGACGCAGCATTGGGAAGAATCGATATCGCATCTGGTATTGCAAGCACAGTAGCGATCGCAACACCAGTGGCCAGTGCAACCCGGAGCTTCGCTCGCAAGTCAGACTGCACTATGAAGCGGCGGTCGCCAGAGACTGGATCAGGCCCATTTCCACCCTGCCAACGAAGCTGCATTTCCGCCAGTCTGCCAAAGCACGAATTCCAGGAACGCCGATACCAAAGACGCGGCGTCCTTCCCAAGCATGAATTCATATAGATCTCCTGGTAAGCAGACTCACGATGCGGAAGGCACTGAGTCATGTGCCTAATCTACAAAATGAAACGCTTCCCAGCCATGGGAATTACCCTGATCCGATTGCCGACAATAGCTGGTCAATGTCTCCGTATAATGTGGCTACTGCCAATTCCTCAGCTCAACGGTCGCATGGCCCCTGCACGAACTAGTTAAACTCCAGGCGAACTTTGAACTCATCATTAATCACGAGTCGAGCCTCGTAAGTCCCATCTCCTGACTTTTTCTTAAATCCTTTGATCATTCCCGTTCTTTTCTTGCGAACCAGTTCTTTAATTTGCGTGTCGGATAGCCGCTTGCCAAAACATTCACGCCAGATTGTGAAGGTACAACCATCTCGCCAGTAGCTGCAGCCCGCTCCCTTAGGTGTCTGTCGAACGAAACCGCGATGGCATTGCGGACACGGTCCGAAGGTAACATCGTCAGTAGTTCTCCCGGTTCCGGCTGGTTTGGAGCCGGCGGTTTCACTTGCTTCCTTTGCAGACTTGCTGCCTGTTACTCCCTTAGCAGTGCCAGTAGCTCGTTTGCCTGTAGCGCTTTTCCCTTTCGCTCCTGACGCTCTGGCTCCCTTTGGTTTATCACTCCCACTCGCCGCAGACTTCCGGGTCCCCTTGCCTCGCCCACCTGTGCCAGTCCTGGCGTATCTACCGGTGGCGTCAGAATCACCAGACTCGGATTCGGAATCATCGTTCGACGAAACGCCACCACGGGCGATGCCGGCGCCGGATCGACCTGGAGAGCTCACTGAGCCACTAGCCGCACGACGAAAGTTCGTCCTCACACCATTATTAGTTGAGGGAAGCTGGGAAAGCGCGGGAGGCTGTTTAACCACCTCGGAAAGAAGTTTCCTGACAAATTCACCAATTTCATGCTCGAATTTCACTTGGGGCGTTTTCCCCTCTTGCATATCAGCCAGACTCTGCTCCCAGCTTGCAGTGAGGGCAATGTCCTTCAAATCATGATGTACTGAATTAATAAGCGCCGTTCCTTTCTCGGTCGGCATGAGCTTTTTCTTGTCCCGGTGAATATAGCCTGTCTTGATCAAGCGCTCAATGATGGCAGCTCTGGTGGCAGGTGTACCGAGACCTCGCTGTTTCATGTAGGCAGCCAGATCTTCATCATCCAGCTCCTGTCCGGCGTTTTTCATAGCCGTGAGTAACGTACCATCATCGTACGGTTTCGGCGGCGTGGTCTTGCCGACCTTCAATTCGGCTCTCCGTTTTGCCACGAACTCGCCCTTAGTTAGTCGGGGCAGCTGCTGAAGCTCTTCATCGTCTCCCTCTTTCTT